>JAJZIF010000210.1 GCA_021810735.1 Acidobacteriota bacterium | reverse complement strand
AAGCCTTCACTGGCAAAGCATTTCAAGCTGGCAGAGACCAGGACGATTCAGCGGGCGACCCATTTTTCCGCTCCCGGAGTGATTGCACCCGATGTGAGCCGGACCGTCAGCGTGTTTTCGCTGGCCAACGGTTTCGCGGTAAAGGTCCCCGTGCAGCTGGGCGATCAGGTGTCTAAGGGGCAGGTGCTCGCGGTCGTCGACAGCCCCGATCTGGCGAAAGCCATCAGCGTCTTTCAAACCGCCAGGGCGCAGCTCCAGCTCAGCGAGAAAGAGCTGAACCGGGAAGAGGGTTTGTACCGGCATGGAGCCGCTCCGCGCAAAGCGCTGGAGGAGGCGCAGTTTGCCGAGCAGCATGCGCAGATCGAAGAGGAGACGGCGCGGCGGCAAATCACCATTTTGGGTGGTGACCTCAAGTCGCCTTCACCGCTGGTTACCGTGCGAGCGCCGATCAGCGGCACCATCATCAAACAGCAGATTTCGCGCGGAGAGGCGGTTGAGAATTCGTATCTCTTCAGGATCGCTGACCTCTCGCGGGTCTGGGCATTGTGCAGCATCTACGAAAACGATCTCTCGCGAGTACAGGTTGGAGATTCGGCTCAGGTTGACGTCTCGGCATACCACAACCTGAAGCTGGAAGGGCGGATCAGCAATATTTCTCATATCCTCGATCCGAACACGCGAACAGCCGAAGTGCGCGTCGTCCTGAATAACCCGCAGGGGCAACTGAATCCCGGGATGTTCGTCACGGCCCGGTTCACTTCGATCCACGAGTCGCCGCAGGTGCTGGTTCCCGTCACGGCGCTGTTCCAGCTTCACGATCAGTTCTGGGTCTTTGAACCGGCGAAGCAGGGAGTCTTTCGTCGCGTACCTGTGACGGTGGGGTCGGTTGCCGTCCCGGGCTGGCAGGTGGTCACCGGGGGGCTGCAACCGAATCAAAACGTGATAGCCGACTCGCTGGAGTTTGCGGCAGCCGCATCGCAGGACTAAGGGCGGCACGAGAACGCCAAGGATATAGCTATGATTCAGAAAATGGTTGATGCGGCACTGCGCCAGCGATTTCTTATTCTTTCGATCGCGGTGCTGATGCTGGTCTGGGGCATGATCTCATTTCATGCACTGCCCATCGAGGCCTATCCGGATGTGGCGCCGCAATGGGTGCAAGTGATCACGCAGTGGCCCGGACATGCCCCGGAAGAGGTTGAGAAACAGATCTCCGTACCCATCGAGACCCAGATGAACGGGATTCGGAATATGACGAACATGCGCTCGCACACCATGTTCGGACTTTCCGTCATATCGATGACTTTCAGCCAGAACTCCAATGACCTGTGGAATCGCGAGCAGGTGCTGGAGCGGCTCTCCAACGTGAGTCTCCCGAATGGGATAACTCCACAGATCGGGCCGGATTATAGCCCGGTCGGACAGATCTACTGGTACACGCTGCGAAGCACGAATCCGAAGTACGACCTGATGCAGCTGAAGGCCCTGCAGGATTGGGTAATCAATCGGCGCATGAAGACGGTCCCGGGAGTGGTGGGCGACTCCAGCTTCGGCGGATTAACGAGGGAGTACCAGGTTCGGCTGGACCCCGACAAGCTGATCGAGTACGGACTCAGCATTGGCGATGTCGAGAGGGCGCTGAAGGCGAACAATTACAACGCCGGCGGCGGCTTTATCGAACACGGACAGCAAATGTTCGACGTTCGCGTTATCGGCAGGATGCGGAACACCACTGATATAGCGAACACCGTGCTGAAGCAGGTGGATGGCACGCCCGTTCACGTGAGCGACGTGGGCACAGTCGTACAAGGCCATGTGGTGAGGCTGGGCCGAATCGGCAAAACTGTGCGCGAACCGGACGGCACCATTATCGATAACAACGACGTCGTGGAAGGCGTCGTCCTGCTGGAAAAGGGCGCACCTACCGAGGCGACGCTGCGGGGGATTGAGAAAGAAGTCAAATACCTGAACGCACATGTGCTGCCCAGGGGCGTTCAGATTGTTCCCTATCTCGATCGCAGCACGCTTATTCACTACACGACACACACCGTCCTCACGAATCTGACCATCGGATTCCTGCTGGTCACGGTGATCCTATTTATATTTCTTGGCAATGCTCGCAGCGCCTTTATCGTTGCGGGAACCATTCCATTTTCTCTGTTGTTTGCGGCCACCTGTCTGGATCAGCGACATATTCCGGCGAATCTGTTATCACTTGGGGCCTTGGATTTCGGGATGGTGGTGGATGGAACGGTCATGATGGTGGAGAACATCTTTCGTGTTTTATGCCGAAAAGATGAGAGACCGCTGTCGAAATTTGAGCTGATCAGCTTCGCCGCTCACGAAATTCAACGTCCGGTGTTCTTTGCAATTCTCATCATCATTGTTGCCTATCTCCCGATCTTTGCCCTTCCCGGAGTTTCTGGCCTACTGTTTACACCGATGGCCTGGACAGTGTCTTTCGCCCTTGTGGGCGCGCTGATCTTCGCGCTCATTATTGCGCCGGTTCTTTCCAGCTTCCTTTTCAGTAAAGGTATGCGTGAGTGGCATAACCCGGTGCTGGGATGGGTGGAGAACCATTATGCGCGCGGATTGCGCTGGTGTATGGGCAACCGGCGGACGGTATTGTGGGGGTCGGGTGGTCTGCTTGTCATCATGCTCGCTCTGGGCGGAAGCGGCGTTATAGGATCGGAATTTCTGCCTCACCTTGATGAAGGAGCCATCTGGGTGCGCGGCATGCTGCCGATGAGCACCGGGCCTACCATGGGAGCGGAGGTCGCACACAAGACTCGCCTGATCCTCGCCTCGTTTCCCGAAACAACCACGATCGTCAGCCAGGACGGGCGTCCCGATGACGGTACGGCCGCTTCAGGTTTCTTCAACACCCAGTATTATGTTGGGCTGAAGCCTCAGTCTGAGTGGCCGGAGCCGTATCGCTCAAGCAAAAGCCTGCTGATTGAGGCAATGGATCGCAAACTCAAGCAGGCGATGCCATACGCCGGCTGGAATTTCTCGCAGCCGATCCAGGACAACGTGGATGAGGCTGTCAGCGGTGTGCGAGGAGAAAACGGGGTAAAGGTCTTCGGACCCGACCTAAAGGTTCTTGCAAAAAAGGCGGTACAGGTTCAGGCGGCGCTGAAGACGGTGCCGGGCGTTGTGGATACGGGAATCTATGACGTGATGGGGCAACCCAATATGAATATCACTGTGAGCCGATCCCTCGCGAGTCGCTACGGCATCAGTGTCGGTGCGATTCGCCAGGCGGTCGAAGGCGCGGTGGGGGGTAAGGAAGTCAGCACGATTCTCCGCGGGGACATGCGTTTTCCTCTGGCTGTGCGATATCAGCGCCACTTTCGGACTTCGGTGCAGGCGATTAAGTCTATCCGGATCCTGACTCCGAGCGGCGCACGAGTGTCGCTGGGGCAACTTTGCCACATCCGGATTCAGGAAGGCCCATCAACGATTTTTCGGGACAACAACGAGCGGTTCATTCCCATTAAATTCGGTGTGCGGGGACGGGATCTTGGGTCGACGGTGAAGCAGGCCATGCAGGTCGTGCAGCAGAAAGTGAAGCTGCCGCCAGGTTATCACTTCGAGTGGGCCGGAGAGTACACGAGCGAGCAACAGGCAGATCATCGTCTCGATGAGATTATTCCGATCGCGATCCTTGGAATCTCCCTGCTGTTGTATTTCGCATTCAACTCGTTCAAATGGGTCATGATCATTCTGCTTGATGTGGCGCTGGCTCCTCTGGGAGGTTTGCTCGCGCTGCTGGCGACGCACACCTATTTCAGCGTATCGAGCGGAGTGGGTCTGCTTGCACTCTTCGGAGTCTCCATCCAGATCGGCATGATCATGCTGGAGTACATCAACCAACTGCGTTCGCGGGGATACTCCATCGAAGATGCGGCACTGGAGGCGGCACGTGTGCGCCTTCGCCCGATCCTGATGACCATGCTGGTGGCCACACTGGGGCTGCTTCCGGCGGCGATGTCGCACGCCATCGGTTCGGATGCTCAGCGCCCCTTTGCCATCGTAATCGTCGGAGGACTCACTTTAACGCTGGTGATCAGTTTGTTTCTGCTGCCCACTCTGTATGTGACGCTTGCCCGACAGGGAGACAAACTTCCGAAAGACGAGCATGAGGCGGCAGAGCAGTATGCCTGATCAATTCAATTGATCGGCGAGATTTTACTGCGAAGCATCTGACAAATGCAGAGGGCCCCCATGAGAAGTTGACCCTGGGGGTCTAGCCCTGCACGGAGACGCCGGAAAATGAAAGCAGTGCCACACCGTTCACCGGCTCCCCGTAGGAAGTTGCCGGCTGAAAGACGCTCGTCAGCAGCAGGCTTTCCAGATCCGCCCGTGTTCCCGGATCGGTTGGCCCGGAAATGATGTTGTAGTCGTAGACTCGCCCCCGGGCATCCACGAAAACTTCCACCGTGAGCGGCCGTCCCCGCTGCGTCACCGTGCCCGCATCCGCTTCCACCGTCGAATACAGGAAGTGCGGTGCCGTAACCGCTCCGGGAACCTGATCCCGCGCGGCTGCTGGTTCTGGAATCGCAAACGCTCCAATCAGGAATCCCATGGTTCCAACCAGCACGATCGCGCTGGCCAGCCCCGCCGAAGCCTGCAGCAGAAACGGAGCGAAGGTGTTATCCCACCGCACTTTCCAGGTTGCCAGCCGATTTCTCGCCGTCCGGGCGCGTTCCCGCGACAAGGCCACGCGGACGCGAAGCCCAAGATCCTCCGGCGCTCGCGCCTGTCCCAGACTGCTCAGCGATTGCTGCGTTTTCCGCCACTGGCCAAATTCCTCGACGCACTCCACACAGGTCGCCAGATGCCCTGCAATCGTCTGCATGGCGACGCCGGTCAAATCTCCGTCCAGATAGGAGGAGAACTGCGAGCGAATCGACTTACATGTGGTCATATGGCCTCCTCGGCTGAGCAGCCATCGGAAACAGAACCGGCGGAGGATTGCGACGGCCTTCGGCTCGCTGCCTGCATATACGGCGCCAGTAAAGTTTTCAGGTGCGCCCGGCCACGCATCAGCCGTGACTTCACCGTGCCCAGGTTGGCCTTCAGGATCTCCGCAATCTCCTCGTAGCCGAAACCTTCAATGTCCCGCAACACAACCACCGTGCGGAAGGGTTCCGGCACTTCTCGCAGAGCCGCTTCCACTCGCTCGGCCACCTCGGTCTGCGCGGCTGCGTCGAACGGCGTACCGTGAGGATCCACCAGGCTTTCGCCCAAGCCCCATTGGGGCTCTTCCTCATAGCCCGTCGATTCACTTTCGATTGTGACTTCCTGCTGCCGATGGCGCGACCACCAGCGCCGCTGATTCAGCGCTTCATGCACGGCAATCCGGTAGATCCAGGTTCGCAGGCTGGCTTCTCCGTGAAAACGCGAAACCCCCCGGAAGATCTTCACAAAGACTTCCTGGGTAATATCGGCGGCATCGCCGGGATTGGGCAGGATGCGATAGATCAGACTATAGATAGGCTGCTGGTACCGCGAAATCAGCCAGGCAAATGCCTCCTCCGATCCCGCCTTCAGCTGCTCAATGACTGCAGCTTCCTCCGGATGTACTCCAATGACCCCTGCCAGATTTCCCACGGCCGCGCCCGCCTGCATCTTTCGCTCCCTTCAGCCTAACAGGAAATGCCCGATCCAGAGCAGCTGCACCGGATCCTAGCGCGCTTGTTGGCGTACCGGATCCGGTCGCTGTCCTCACTCGCTCTGTTTCTTTAGACACTCCCTGGCGGCATCAGGTTCCCGGAGATGCCGTACGTTCTTCAGCTACGGTCTCGGCGGCTCCTTCTTTGCCGGTTCCTTCTTCTTCCCTTTGTATCGGGAATCGTGGTGCGCTCTCCGTTCCGCAGCCCGCCTGCGCTCCGCATATCGAGTCTCCGGACTGTTGTTCACCACCGTCGTTTTCACCTGCTGATGCTGTAGCGCCGTTTCAAGCGCCGACCGCAGACGAAAGACCTCCGCCTGCTGCGTCTGCGCGCCGCTCAGGATCCCATCCCCCAGAGCAGTACGGGCGCTTTCCAGGCGGTTGAGCGTTGTCACCAGCTCCTCCGCTTCGTCCCGGGGAGCCGCAAAATCAGCCGTCTCCACCACTCGTAGCAGCGTGTCGTACAGTGCATCGACGTTCCGGTACACCGCGAAAGCCGCGGGAATCGAACCGGGAGCAGCATCCGCCTTTTCAAGGAGGCCTGCCAGTGTCCCGCTCAGATCCTGCTGAATGGATTCAATGTCCCCGTTCATGACCTGCCGCACATTGCGCCTTACCTTCCAGCGCTGCACATTTACCTGACCAACTGTTTCACCCACCTGGGCCAGCGCTGGCCGAACGGCTGCGGAAACCCAGCTTCGCGCGGGCGCGGGGGCCGTTGAACCAGTCGCCTGCGCGCACAACGGCACACTGACAGTAGTCAGAACGGCGATTGCGCCAATTCGCAATATGCCCATCGCCCGAAGACCGTACCGTTCACTGGGCTGGGATTGTTTCTGCGCTTTTCCCGTCATTTCCTCGACTCCACCTTCCGGTTCCCGGACCGTTCATGAAACTCGGTCCGGGTTCATTGACGAATTCCTTCCGCTCCATGAGAATAAGCTTAGTCGTCTGTGGGCCTGTGGCGCAGCTGGGAGCGCGCTTCCATGGCATGGAAGAGGGGGTCGGTTCGATCCCGACCAGG
>JAJZIF010000209.1 GCA_021810735.1 Acidobacteriota bacterium | reverse complement strand
CATCACGCGCTGGATTGCGGGCAACAGGGCAAGGCCGCCCTGCATGGCGCGCTTCATCATCCAGCCAGTAATGATCAGGCGATTGATCTCATTGGTACCTTCGAAGATCCTGTTGATGCGCGAGTCTCGATACGCGCGCTCGGCGGAATACTCCTCGACATATCCATAGCCCCCGTGCAACTGCAACATCTGGTCGACGACGCGCTCCAGCATCTCGGAGCACCACACTTTCAGAATGGAACACTCAACGGCATACTCTTCGATGTGCTTCTGGATCTCCTCGGCGTTGTTCGCCGCAGTCTTGTCGAGGTCCGTCAGCGAGGCATCGATCGCTCCAATGACACGATAGACGAGCGATTCGCCTGCAAAGATTCCAGCCGCGCTGTCGGCAATCATCTGCTGCACCAATCCAAATGAGGTGATCGGCTTGGAGAAGGCGATACGTTCCCTGGCATAGCGAATGCCGCTTCGAAAGGCATATTTTGCGCCGCCAATCGCCGCTGCTCCCAGCTTGTATCGGCCCACATTCAAGATGTTGAAGGCGATGTGATGGCCTTTGCCGGCTTCGCCCAATAGATTTTCTGCGGGCACATGGCAGTCTGTCAGGATCAACGGGCAAGTAGAGGAACCGCGGATGCCCAGCTTGTGTTCTTCCGGGCCGATGGTGAATCCAGGGGTGTCAGATTTAATCAGGAAAGCGGCAAACTTCTCGCCATCAATTTTTGCGAACACAGTAAACAGATTCGCGATGCCGGCATTGGAAATCCACATCTTCTCCCCGTCTAGCACGTAGTGCTTCCCATCGGCTGCAAGCGTAGCCCGAGTGCGGATGTTCATTGCGTCGGAACCGGAGGATGCCTCCGACAGTGCGTAGGCCGCGACCCATTCGCCAGAGGCTAGCTTGGCCAAATATTTTTCCTTCTGCTGCCGGGTGCCATACCAGATGAGAGGCAGCGTACCGATGCCGACATGGGCGCTAAAAGCTACGGAGAAACTGCCGCAGATTGCAATGTTTTCCGCAATCAGCGCGGACGTCACCTTGTCCATATCGAGGCCACCGTATTCCTCAGGAACATCAATCGCCATCAGGCCCAGGTCGCCCGCTTTTCTGAGTAGACTTTTCATAACGCTGAAGTCTTTTGCTTCGATGGCGGCAATTTGCGGCTGCACTTGTTTTTCGGCGAACTCTATCGTGGTGCGCTCTATCTGCCTTTGAACATCCGAAAGATCTTCGAGTGTGAAAATATCTCCCGGAGCAATATCTTCGATCAAGAAACTTCCGCCGGTGACGTGCCGTGTCTTCTCTGTCGTTGATTTGCTCATGCAATTCTCCCGTGCAATGAACACCGCTGCACGTTGCGCTCCTCAAGCTTGAAGATTTTCAAAAATTCCCGCCGCGCCCATTCCACCACCGACGCACATCGTTACCAACCCATACTTTCCGTTGCGCCTCTTCAATTCGCGCAGGATTGTGGCGGTCAGCTTCGCGCCTGTGCAACCCAGGGGATGACCCAGTGCAATCGCTCCGCCATTCACATTGACACGCGACGGATCCATCTCGAGCAGCTTGATGACCGCCAGCGACTGCGCGGCAAAAGCCTCGTTCAACTCAATCACATCCATTTGATCCAGAGTAAGCCCCGCGAGCTTCAACGCCTTGGGAATCGCGTAGACAGGCCCCACTCCCATTTCTTCGGGAAGGCATCCGGAATAGGCAAAGGATACGAAGCGTGCAAGCGGCTTGAGCCCCAGAGAAATCGCCACATCTTCAGAGACCACGACTGCAGCGGCGGCGCCATCGGAAGTCTGAGAAGAATTTCCCGCCGTCACAATTCCATTGGTATGAAAAACGGGTCGCAGTTTTGAAAGAGCCTCAGAGGATGTGTCGGGGCGAGGACCTTCATCGACTCGGAATTCCGCGTCTTTGCGCGTGGGCTTGCCGACGCCGTTTGGTACTGAAACGGTCACCTGCACGGACACAATTTCATCCTGAAACTTTCCCGCCTCGATTGCAGCGAGCGCCTTCCGATGGCTTGCGAGCGCGAACTGGTCCGACTCTTCCCGCGAGATTCCATATCGCTTGGCCAGCCGTTCGGCGGTCAGCCCCATCGACATATAGGAGTCGGGATAATGATCGACCAGCCACGGGTTCAAAGAAATTTTGTTGCCGCCCATGGGAATGAACGACATGGACTCGGCGCCGCCAGCGACGATCACATCAGCAGAACCGCCGCGAATTCTTTCGGCGGCAAGAGCGATGGATTGCAATCCGGAGGCGCAGTAGCGGTTGATGGTCATCGCGGCCGCCTCCACCGGAAGAGCGGCGCGCAGAGAAATAATGCGGGCCAGGTTCATGCCTTGCTCGGCCTCCGGCATCGCGCAGCCAATGATGACGTCCTCAATCCGTTTCACATCGAGTCCAGGCACGCGATCCAAAGCTCCGCGAACAGCGGCTGCTCCAAGATCGTCCGGGCGCGTAGATCGCAGGGCACCGTTGGGAGCTTTCCCAACCGCTGTCCGTACGGCGCTGACGATGAATGCATCCTTCATGCCTGGCTCCCGTCGATCCGATCTAGTTCCGCAGCGGCTTGCCGGTTTTTAACGTGGCCGCGATGCGTTCCGCAGTCTTGCGTTCTCCGCAGAGCGACAAAAATGCTTCGCGCTCCAAATCCAGCAGATATTGTTCGTTGACCTGTGTGCCCGGTGTGACCGGACCTCCGCACAATACATTTGCCACGAGACGTGCAATCTTCACGTCATGATCGCTGATAAATTCAGCTTCTCGCATCATGTGGATACCGAGCTTTAGATTCGCAAGAATATTTTCTCCAGGTACGGAGATATCGGCGCGCGGCAGCCGCGGCACATACCCCGTATCCGCCAGTCGCACGGCTTCCGATTTTGCGTCGAGAAGAAGTCGCTCGCGGTTCATCGTAATTCCATCGGACTCGCGCATGAGATGAAGTGCGCGTGCCTCCACTGCGGAACTGGAAACTTTGGCCATGGCGATAGTCTCGAAGACATTTCTGACGGCATCGTTCATTTCTACGGAGTCGCTGCGGGGGCTCATTCGGATCGCATTGGCAGCGGCGATGGCGCGCAGTGTCATTTCTTTGCAGCCTCCGCCAGCGGGCAGAAGACCCACGCTAGTTTCAACTAAACCCATGTAGAGTTCGATGTGCGATTGGCGGCTGGCAGCGTGCAACGCAACCTCGGTGCCGCCGCCCAGGCACATTCCAAACGGAGCCGCCACGACCGGGCGAGAGCAGAACCGAATCGCCTGCGTCATCGCCTGGAATTCACGAACATTCCTGTCAATCTCTTCCCATTCCTCATCCTGGATGGCCAGCAGCACCTGCATCAGGTTCGCGCCGACTGAGAAGTTGAGCGCATCGCTAGTCACAACGAAGCCTTTAAAATTCCGGATCGCATCGCTGGTGGGGCGCAGCGTGCGCTGCACAAACTTCACGATGTCTTCGCCCAGCGTATTCATTTTCGAGTGGAATTCGATGCATGCAATCCCATCGCCTAGATCGATTAAGGATGCGCCCGTATTTTTCGCGACGACGCCGTTTGCCCGCTTGATCCTTGCCAGAGTCATCATGCCGGGCGCTTCAACCACGGGCCGATACGCGCCCGATGGAACATCGAAAAACTCCGCGCCCTGGTTTCGGTACCAGGAGGTGATGCCAGCAGCAAGCATGGTTTCCGCGGTTTTCGGAATCGCCTGGCCGCGAGCGCGCATCTTTTCCACGGTTTCGACGAAGCCTGCAGCATCCCACATCTCAAACGGTCCCAGTTCCCAGTTGAACCCTGCCTTCATGGCGCGATCGATTTCGACAACCGTATCGGCCACTTCACCGATGCGGTTGGTTGCGTAGGCCCATAGCTCCGGCAGTATCTGCCAGTAAAAGCGTGCCGCTTTTTCACGGTCCGGATTGCCGGCGAGCAGCGTGCGAATCCGCGCGGCTGCGGATTCATTGTTCTTTGCCATTTCCAGTTCGATGAGCTTCGCGAGCTCGGCAGACCGGTATTCCAACGTGTTCAAGTCGAGGACACGACGCGATTCCTTGCCATCTGCACCACGTTCTTTCTTATAGAAACCCTGGCCAGTTTTATCTCCGAGCCATTTACGTTCGAGCATCTGTTCGAGCGCGGCGGGAAGTTGCACGTCCGCGCGCTCATCGCTCGCATTCGCGGCGAAATTGCGGGCGACGTTCACCAGAACGTCGATGCCAACCATGTCCGCGAGCCGGAATGTACCGGTCTTCGGCCAGCCAATCGCCGTGCCCGTCAGCGCGTCCACTTCTTCGATACTCAATCCAAATTCCAGCATGGTGCGAAACGTGTTCAGCAGAACAAATGTGCCGATGCGGTTGGCAACGAAATTTGGAGTGTCGTGGGCGAGAACAACTACTTTACCCAGATGGGACTGAACGAAATTTGCAACCGACTCGACTGCCTCTGGGTCCGATTCTGGCGTGGCAATGATTTCGACAAGCCGCATGTAGCGCGGCGGGTTGAAAAAATGTGTCCCAAACCAGCGGCGGCGGAACGATTCGGGCATATCTTCGGCGATCAGTCCAACCGGCAATCCGCTGGTGTTGGTCGTTACGATCGCACCGTCTCGAAGATGGGGAATCACGTTGCCGAGCAGCGCGCGTTTGATGGCCAGATCTTCCGCCACTGCTTCAACGATCCAGTCGGAGGTTTTCAGCTTGTCTAAATCGTCTTCAAAGTTTCCAACCACGATATTGGACGCCAACTCTGGATCGACAAATGCCGGAGGCTTGGATTTTTTCAGGGTCTCCAGTGATTGCGCCGCCAGACGATTTCGCACGGATTCGCCGGGCGAAACAACATCAAGAAGCAGAACGGGAAAACCTGCATTGGCGATGTGCACTGCGATGCGCGAACCCATGGTTCCCGCGCCCAGAACTGCAACCCGGCGGATTGGATAATTTGCGTCTGCGGACGACATATCACCTTTGTACAGGAGACGGTCTGTATCAAGAGTAACAGCGGCGAAAGAACTTTACTTGGGCCGCTCCATATCAAATCTATCGCGCGTGCGCATGTAGGTGAAACCCGCCATACGGCCAATGGCGTGGAGCTTGTCGGGGCCGATGCGGAAATTGTTCAGTAAGGACTTTCGCACATGAAAGCGCAGCACCTCACCCAGGACCAGTTTGCCCCCCAGCGGCCCCGCGCTGACGTGGACAACTCGCTGCAAGCGGCACTTCATCTGCACATGCGATTCCGCCACGCACAAAGGGCGAACCAGATCACTGGCGAGCGGCGTCAGACCAGAGACCCGAAATTCATCCACCTCCGGCGGCAGCTCTGCTGAACATGCGTTCAATTGAGTAGCAAATTCTTCTGAAACGATATTGACCACAAACTCGCGTGTAGCAATGATGTTGCACAATGTATCTTTCGTCGGCTGAAGACTGGTCCCAGTAGCTCCTTGCATCATAGGACAAAAACAGGCGATAGGCGGATTGGCGCTGGCGACCGAAAAAAGCTGAAAGGGGCAAGATTGCGTACGCCCTCCGCATCCATCGAAGAAACGAACGCGATGGGGCGCGGAACCACGGCCCCAACCAAGCAGCTTGTATATATCTTGCGGATTCTGCAGCGATGGATCCAACGTGGTCATTTCGCCGGTGGTGGCCTCTTTCATCCGACAGGCTCCAGCTTTGCAGCTTCTTTTGCGCCCCAACTGGCCCAGTAGTCCGCCCACTCGACCTTTTCTCCCTCAGGTAGTACTTGTATCGGATAAAAACCTTTGCGTCCATGCTCCTTTTCAAAGGTACCTTCGGGCAATCCGACATGGGCCTGAGTGGCTGTCTTCCCTTTTTTCAGCGGATACATTCGCAATCCTCCTTTACAGAAACCCTCCAGCAACTGGGATGTTACGGGCGCACCACACGATTACGCAGCACGCCGATTTTTTCGATTTCCAATTCGATCACATCGCCAATTTGACCCGCCATTGCCGTTCGACATCACCTTCGACATCAGCGCGGAGTACTCCGTCGAAATGTCCGTGTCGTCGAAACTCTGAAACACCTCAAACTGGGCCGGGCAGCATCCGCGAAGTAAGCCGGAAGCCGGACTGCGCCAGTTACAAGGCTGGGTTGCGTGGAATAGGCTGGACGAGTTGGTTGAGTTACAAATCGAGTTACAAGAAGAAAGTAACTGCCTGCGGATGGAATGTAAGCAGGCGGCCATCGAGCAGAACCTGAAACTGGCAGGGTGCTATGCGCTGACCACCAATGTAACTCCGGCGAAGCTGGACGCCGAGCAGGTGCATACGAGTTACATGGCGCTGGAGAAAGTGGAGCGGCGGCTGCGCGCGGCCTTTGGCGTGACGGAGACCAACCCAGATGCGATTATGCTGCCGGATGCGCTGGCCGGTGGAGGGCGAAAACATCGTGACCAAACTGCCCCTGCCCGACCAGAGCCAGCAGGAAATTCTGGCGGCACTCGGCATCCACCTGCCAGCGATGTAGTCAGGCACTCGTTCCCGCCCAGGGAGCGACAACTCATATCTCCAATCAACCACTTGTCAGCACTTTTACGCCCTTTCCCCGCAGGAAGATCCGTCTGGTAGTAGATTTACCATATCCCACCACGATTGACGCGGTACAGGATGCGGATTGGCCAAATGTATTTGTGTAGAAAAGATTCACAGAATCTCA
>JAJZIF010000208.1 GCA_021810735.1 Acidobacteriota bacterium | reverse complement strand
GAGCGGGTCATCGCCGCCAACGCAGCGTCGTTGGTAACAATCATGTCGCCTTCTCCGGTGGTGATCTGTTTGTTGGGATAAAAAGCAAACACTCCGGCATCTCCCAATGGCCCACCTTTCTCCCCGATATTCGGCGCCAATCGCCTCACAAGCGTCTTCGATCACGCGTAAGCCATGACGTTTGGCAATTGCAAGAAGTTGTGCCATGTCTGCGGAACGCCCGAATGTGTGCACAACTAGGATCGCCCGGGTCCGCACCGTGATGATCGAGCGAAGGAGAGCCAGCTCGATGCACGCGCCACGGCTCTTCTCCCATAGCAATGACCCTTTGGCGCGCTGTCTCTGTCGGCGTAAAGTGGACGTGCGCCATCTTTGTCAATGCATTTCTTACGGCGTCGTCGATGGCGCCATGGCTGATTTCGCCGACTTCAATGTGCGCGGCGGGGATGCGGAGTGCAAGCGCAACGGCGGCTGGCGCCAGCATCTCATAACGGTCTGCGATCAGCAGCAGCAGATCGGGACGCATGACTCCCAACTGGTCTGCCAGGCTCAGCGTGGCCAGACCAATGGTCTTTGCCATTCCAACGTCGGTGTCGGAGCTTAGCAGGCATTCAATTCTTGCGTCTATTCTATTTTGAAGCCGTCTTTTTCAACCTCCCGCAAAGTATTCCCAAACTCTGGCGACAAGTGGGAAACCGAAACAATCAAACGTAAATCGACTTCGGAATGGACCTCCAGGTCGCGCAACGGCCAGTACAGATGGCTGCAATCCGCGCGCGAAGTAGTGATCACAGCGATCTTTCACTTCTCAGTCATGATGACCAGCCACAGGTTCAGAATGTTTTGCATCCAGCGATGCGCTGGGACGGTATTCCGGAACGAGACGTTCGATGCACAACTGTCCTGCACGCAGTGGGCTGTTTTGACCGGAATGCAAAAACCGTCCGACACATTCATTCCTGTCAATTTCACTTTGAACAGCAGTTCTGCGATGTTTGCTTCTATTTTCTATCTTGTAGACTAAAGAAGGACAGCTTCAATCGTGGCGAACCGAGGTAAGTCGTATTTCCATGCTTCCACGCATCCGGATGGCTCAGGTTCTCGCCCTTTGTTTTCTCGTCTCCTCGGTTGCCTGGGGCGAAGTTGATACCCATACCACGCAGACGGACGCCATCCAGCTGAACAATCTTGGCGTGGCGTACATGAATCAGCAGAACTTTGCCAAAGCCGAACAACTATTTGTGGCGGCGATCCAGAAAGATCCCACTTTGCTGGTTGCGCAATTGAATCAGGGAATCGCGCTGCTCAACTCCCAACAACTTTCGCAGGCGAGCATGGTTTTGCGACGGGTGATCGAGCAGGACCCGAAGAACACCGCCGCCTGGTACAACCTGGGTTTGGTTGCGCGCAAAAGCGGCAACACGCAGGAAACGATCGAGGATTTCAAGCGTGTCGTGCTGCTGGACCCGAACGATGCGGATGCTCACTACCTGCTGGGCAGCGGCTACCAGCAAAGCAAGGACTATCAAGATGCAATCCTAGAGTTTCAGCGGGCGTTGCAGTTGAATCCGCTGCATGCTTCGGCGGAGTTCGGAATGGCGCGGGCCCATCAGCAGGTCGGAATGTTGGACCTCGCAAAACAGGACTTCCAGCGTTTCCAGACTATCACCAGCGAAAAGCTGGGCTCTCCCATGACCATCTCGTACGGGGAAATGGGCCACCATTCCATGGCACAGTCGATCCATGTAGCGGAGCCGGAAGTCGCCCCCATGATTCCTGTCCGCTTCGTGCGCGCGCCGATCGGCGACGATTCGCAACCTTCGTCGACCGTTGCCGAACCGAGCGAAGACGAAGCCGGCGGCGGCGCCTGCATGGTGGATCTATTTGGCGACGGGAAAACCGATCTCATCTCCCTGGATGAAGGCGCGCACGCCATTCACGTCTATCGCAACCTGGGCGGCGGCCGTTTTGCAGAGGTCCCTCCCAGCCAGACAGGGCTGGACCTGAGTGGCCACGCGATCGCCTGCACGGTGGGCGATTTCGACAACGACGGGCTTCCTGACATCGCGATTTCGCTGCTGGATCGCGTTACACTTTTCAGAAATCTCGGCCACGGAAAATTCTCCGATGTAACCAAATCCGTCGGCATTACAACGAACAACCAGCCTGCGGGCCTCACCTTTGTGGACTACGACCACGACGGCGACCTCGACCTCTTTGTTACTGGAAAACCAGTGGCTGGCGCGGACGCTCCAAATGTTTTGTGGCGCAACAACGGCAACCGAACGTTCACCAACTGGACTGGCACCACCGGGCTCGCCGGACATGGGACCACCCGCAACGTTACTCTCTCCGACCTGAACAATGACCGCGCGGTCGATCTGCTCGTCACCGGTTCCGGACCGGCCCCAACCTTTTTTGCCAATCCTCGTGAAGGCGCGTTTCCTGCCTCGCCACTCTTCAGCGACACCAACCTGCCTCCCACGAATGGGGTCTACGTTTTCGACTTCAACAAAGACGGCTGGATGGATGTCGCGCTGACGCATACCGGCGCGCCTGGGATTACTCTGTGGCGCAACGTCTATGGAAAGCGCTTTGAACGTGTCCCGCTGCCGATCGCGGACGCCACGCGCGGCTGGGGACTGACCGCCATCGACATCGATAACGACGGCTGGATCGACCTGGCCGTGCTGGTGGACACCGCGCATGGCCCCGAACTACGAGTGCTGCGCAACCTGGGACCGCGAGGATTTCAAGACGTAACGGCGGCTGTGGGGCTTGCCAACCTGAAGCTCGATCATCCGCGCGCGCTGCTTGCCGGCGATGTCGACGGTGACGGCGACGCGGATCTGGTCGTTACTCAATTGCACGGGCCTCCGCTCCTGCTGCGCAACGACGGCGGAAACAAGAACCATTGGGTGCGGCTGTCGTTCCGCGGCCTGGCCGACAACAAATCCGCGCTGGGAACCAAGGTAGAAATCTTTTCCGGCAACCTTTGGCAGAAGTGGGAGATTGCTGGGGCCACCGGATACATGGGCCAAGGTTCGCCGGAAATTCTGGCCGGTCTGGGCAGTCGCGCGCATGTGGACATTGTGCGCATGTTGTGGCCCACCGGCGTCCTGCAGGATGAACTCAAGGTCCCCGCCGATACATTCACGCCGCTGGATGAAATCGATCGCCGGGGAAGCTCCTGCCCGGTGCTGTTCGCCTGGGACGGAAAAAAATATCGGTTCGTCACCGACGTTATCGGCGCAGCCGTCGTAGGGCATTGGATTTCTCCGACCTCCAGAAATATTCCCGATCCCGATGAATGGATTAAAGTCGCAGGGAGCCAACTGAAGCCGCATAACGGCTACCTGAGCCTGCGCTTCGGCGAGCCGATGGAAGAAGTTAACTTTATCGATCAACTGCGCCTGGTCGCCATCGATCATCCTGCCGGGACTGAAGTCTACCCGAACGAGCGATTCCTCGAAGCACCACCATTTCCTTCGGGCAGAGTGATCGTCAGCAGCGCGGCGCGTCCTGTATTGGCGGCGTGGAACGATCATGGAGAAGATGTTCGCAGTGTCCTGCTCGATCGCGACCATCGCTATGTGCACGACTTCACCAACCTTCCCTTTGCGGGCTTCGCCAATTCGCACGCGCTCACGTTCGACATCGGCCAATGGACGGCGCGGCGCCCGCTGCGGCTACTGCTGCACGGCTACGTGGAGTACTTCAGCGCATCGTCCATGTATGCGGCCTGGCAGGCCGGGTTGAAGCCGGAGCCGCCCGTCCTGCAAGCGCAGATGGCGGACGGAAGCTGGAAAACGATTCTTCCGGACATGGGTTTCCCCGCTGGCCTGCCGCGCACGATCACGGTCGACCTGACGGGCAAGCTGCCGCCGGAAACGCGGCGATTGCGCATCGTCACCAACCTGCAGATTTACTGGGACCAGGTTTTGGTGGATAACGGACCGGATAGGGCCAGCGAAATCCGCTCAACGGAATTGCCGCTGGCGCTCTCGACTCTGGAATTTCGCGGCTACCCGCAGCAGATCGAACAGAAGAGTCCCGGTGATTTGACGTATCGCTACGACCGCATCAGCGCGACCGGCCCCTTCGCTCGCCAGCGCGGAGAATACACGCACTACGGCGACGTCACGCCGTTGCTGAAGACTGTCGACAATCACTTCGTCATCTTCGGCAGTGGAGAAGATATCGACGCGGAATTCAGTACGGCCACACTGCCGCCGTTGCCTGCCAACTGGAAGCGCGACTACTTCTTCTACGCCAACGGCTACGTCAAGGACATGGATTTTTACGAGGCATCTCCGTTCACCGTGAATGAGATGCCATTTCACGGCATGAAGTCCTACCCGTATTCCAGTCCGATATCGTATCCGACGAACCCCACAGATCTGCGATACCGCCTGCAATGGAATGACCGATTCAACTCCGGCGAAGGCGCGCCTGAGTACCGTTTCCACTACCTGCCGGCAAACTCCACGCCCATCGATCCTGTTCCTGCGGCTCACGTCGCGTCACACATCTCAGATATTCAGGACGCGAATTGAGCCAGCTCACGCTGCTGTCCGCGGTCGAACAGCTTGCCTTGCTCCGTGCAGAGAAAATCTCGCCGCTGGAACTGGCCGAGGAACACTTCCAGAAAATCAAGCGCCTGAATCCGTGCCTGAATGCAATCGTCAACTTCACCGAACTCGACGCAGAGCGCATCCGCGCACAGGCACGCGCGTTGATGACCGCAAGCGGTCCACGCGGCCCGCTGTACGGGCTGCCGATGACCATCAAGTCTTCGATCGCAACTGCCGGACTCCCCTGCGAAGTGGGCAGCCTGTTGCGGCAAGGCATCGTGGCGGAGAAAGATGCGATTGTTGTCTCCCGCGTACGCCAGGCCGGCGCCAACATTCTGGGTGCCACGAATTGTCCAGAATTTCTGATGGCGTATGAAACCGACAATCGCCTCCACGGTCAAACGCGCAATCCATGGGACCTCGACTTTACCTCCGGCGGATCCAGTGGCGGCGAATCCGCGGCAATTGCCTCTGGCATGTCGGCATCCGGCCTTGGCAGCGATAGCGGCGGCTCCGTACGTACACCAGCCCACTTCACGGGCATCTGCAGCCTGAAGCCAACGCCAGGACGCATTCCCGCAACCGGCCACGAGCCACCCTGTGTCGGGCCGTTTTCCATCCTCGGCGCCATCGGACCCATGGCTCGCACCATGCAGGATGTCCGCCTCCTGTTCGAAACTCTTTGCAGCCCTGATCCAACCGACCCCGTCAGCCCGCCGGTCGCGCTGCGGCACATCAGCAGAAGCGAATTGAAGCAAATTTCGATCGGCTATTTTGAGGACGATGGCCTTGTGCCCGTCACCCCGGAGTCACGCCTCGCCGTCCACGCGGCGGTTCAGGTTCTGAAAGAACAGGGATTTTCTGTCCGGCCATTTCGCCCCGCCGTATTGGAGGCGGCGCGAAAACTCTGGTGGATATTCTTCGTGCGCTGCGGAGCAATGTTTCTCGAACCTCTTGTCGCCGACCGCCGCGAACAACTCAGCCCGGTGCTGCTCGACTTCCTTTCCATTGCGCATCAAGAACCACCACTGGGCGGAGAGGAATTGCTGCAAGCATGGGCGGATTTCGACGTGGTGCGAGGTCAGTTGCTGCGGGAGATGCAGCCGTTCCCCGTGCTACTTTGCCCCGTGTGCGCCATCCCGGCCTTTCGCCATGGCGAGCGCTCCTGGATAGTCGATGGCCAGCGCGTCGACTATCTCGACGCCATGCGGTACACCCAATGGTTTAACTTGCTGGGAGCACCGGCAGCCGTCGTTCCAATCGGCAGATCCGCGGAAGGATTGCCGATTGGCGTGCAAGTGGCAGGACGTCCCTTCGAGGATGAAATCGTTCTGGAGATCGCAACCGCGATCGACAAAGAATTTGGATTCGTGCCGCCACCTTTTCTTGGGACCACCCCTCAGCCCGGCTGAGGGGGGCGGCCCTGTGTGGGTGAGTCGTGTGAGGCGGAATTCCTGTACGAGAGCAGGAACTGGAGGCATTTTCGCCGGACACGCCAGGTGGGCGGATCCATGATCACTGGGATTGCGAAGCAAGAGTCACGCCGAACGCACAATGGGAATTTTCCAGAATTTCTTGCCACCACCGGAATGTATAGTGGCGAGCCACAATCGCTGTGCAGACATCACTGCGCTGCGGAGCAGTGGGCAAGTCCGCAGATTCTTGGAACAGATAAGATCGCCAGCGAAGACTCGCTGCAGCAACCTGCTACCGGGCTAACGGCTTGCTGTCTGCTTCCGCTGGGCAAGCCTTGCCGCCGCACATGACAGAGGTGACGCCCTTGCCCTCAGTGATCGTGTAAATGCGGTCGACGGCCCCCAGCTTGATCGATTCCCGGACCCCACTTGGCCAGTGGATTTCTACATTTTGGATGGTCGTTGCGTTCCCGATCCCAAAGTGGACACGCATGTCATTGGAAGAAAGATAGCTGCCTCCGCTCAGAACATCCCCTCGCTGACGGATGCCGTCCGCATTCAGGTACACCGTGGCGCCGACCGCGTCGCGCGGACTTTTCAGTCCGCCAATCAGCTTCAGCTCGACCCAGTTGTGGTGATCTGGGCTGACATTGCGAAGGAGCACGGGCACACCATCCATGTTGTTGATGACGACGTCGATCTTGCCGTCATTGAACAGATCGCCAAAGGCGGCCCCGC
>JAJZIF010000207.1 GCA_021810735.1 Acidobacteriota bacterium | reverse complement strand
GCTTTCCCGCAAGAAATACCCGACCGGGATCAAAGTGTCCGACTCGGAATTGGCAAAGGTCAATCTCAGGCCGGCAAAGTTTCACGGCGAATGGAACTATTCCGTACTGCCTTCCCATGGCTAGACTTGTACAGTTTATTTATGCGCGGAACCTAACGTTCATCTTGCAATAGGCGTTGGCGAAAAGATACCGTTTCCAGACCTCTTCTTTGACCTGGCGGTCTGCAGGGTCGCATTGCCCTATATGCATATTGCGACAGCTCTGTCCGAAATCTATCGCGTACTTGCCCCGGGGGGTGAGACTTGGCTTTTGCTCCATTCCAAAAGAATGTACCGAAGGCGTGCCATCAAGTCTCTCAAAGGAGGTAATTTGAAAGACTTGCTCTATTGCGGCTTTATCTGGCTCAATAGCCTCCTGGTCAACGCCACTGGGAAGCAGTTGACAATCAAGAACCTGACTGAGACATTCCAGACGGAACCGGGAATTCGACGTGCCTTGACGCGCTCCGGCTTTGAATCCGTAAAAATCGACTATAAAGTCTTCTTTGTGGCTGAATGTCGAAAGCCGCTCTAATCTGGAGATGCCTCCGCCTCCACCCCTATCGGCGCCACGCGAAAGAAATCTTAGTCGCGTACACTAATATTTGAGAGGAGTTCTTGACATCCAACGCCCTGTGGCCTAATCTAGCACTCGTGGGCAAGGAGTGCTAATCTACCCGCAAGCTTCAAGAAGTACGCTGTACCCGCATCTTGCAGGGCCAACCCGCAGGGTTTGAAACGCAATCGCGAAATAAGGAGAAATGTATTATGGCAAGTGCAAAATCTACGGTAGCTACGTCTCTGACGCCGCTGCATGATCGTGTCGTTGTTCGCCGCATCGAAGAGGGCGAAACCATCCGCGGCGGCATCATTATTCCCGACTCCGCCAAGGAAAAGCCGCAGGAAGGCGAAATTATCGCCGTCGGCAAAGGCAAGTCGAACGATGAAGGTAAAGTGTTCCCGTTGGACGTGAAAGCAGGCGACCATGTTCTGTTTGGCAAGTATTCCGGCACCGAAATCAAGATAGACGGCGAAGATTTCCTGATCATGCGGGAAGAAGAAGTCCTCGGCATTCTCCACAAAAAGTAAGCGCGACCCTCCCGGTCACGCTTTATTACTGCGCGATTTCCTTCAGGAAAACCCGCATAGGATCCATCAAAATTTTCCCGCCACGGCGGGCGAGTGAAATCTGAAAGAGGAGAAACACAATTATGGCAAAACAAATTTTGCACGGTGAGGATTCACGGCAGGCGATTCTGCGCGGCGTCAATACGCTGGCGGACGCTGTCAAGGTGACGCTCGGTCCCAAGGGCCGCAACGTCGTCATTGAAAAGAAATTCGGCTCTCCGACCATTACCAAGGACGGCGTGACCGTGGCCAAGGAAATCGAGCTGCGCGATTCGCTTGAAAACATGGGCGCGCAGATGGTGCGCGAAGTTGCCTCCAAGACCTCCGACGTTGCCGGCGACGGCACCACCACCGCGACCGTTCTGGCCCAGGCCATCTACCGCGAAGGCGTCAAGACGGTAGCTGCTGGAGCCAACCCAATGGCCCTGAAGCGCGGCATCGACAAGGCCGTCGAAACGATTGTCGGCAAGCGCGACAAGGAAGGTGTCTTTGAGCACACCGGCGCTCTCGGCAAGTTCTCCAAGCCCGTCTCCGGCGACATGATTGCCCAGGTAGGCACCATCTCCGCCAATGGCGACCACGAAATCGGCCAGATCATCGCCCAGGCAATGGAGAAGGTAGGCAAGGATGGCGTCATCACCGTCGAAGAATCGAAGACCATGCAGACGCACCTCGAGACCGTCGATGGTATGCAGTTCGACCGCGGCTACCTCAGCCCCTATTTCGTCACCGATCCTGATCGCATGGAAGTCGCACTGGAAGATGCCTACATCCTGATCCATGAAAAGAAAATCAGCACCATGAAGGATCTGCTTCCCTTGCTGGAGCAGGTGGCCCGCAATGCCAAGCCGCTCGTCATCATCGCGGAAGATGTCGATGGCGAAGCGCTGGCAACACTGGTCGTCAACAAGCTGCGTGGCACGTTGAGCGTCGCTGCGGTCAAGGCGCCCGGCTTCGGCGATCGCCGCAAAGCCATGCTGGAAGATATTGCCAAGCTGACCGGTGGCAAGGCAATCACGGAAGACCTCGGCATCAAGCTCGAGAACGTCAAGCTTGAGGACCTGGGCCGCGCCAAGCGCATCACCATCGACAAGGACAACACCACCATCGTCGACGGCGCCGGCAAGGCGGAGGACATTCAGGGTCGCGTCCGTGAGATTCGCAACCAGATCGACAAGACCACCAGCGACTACGACCGCGAGAAGTTGCAGGAGCGGTTGGCGAAACTGGTCGGCGGCGTTGCCGTCATCAAGGTCGGTGCAGCCACCGAAACCGAGATGAAGGAAAAGAAAGCGCGCGTCGAAGATGCCATGCACGCAACCCGCGCAGCCGTTGAGGAAGGCATTGTCCCGGGCGGCGGTGTCGCCCTGGTTCGCAGTGCCAAGTCTGTCGAGGAGTTGATCGCAACCCTCGAGGGCGACGAGAAGATCGGCGCCCAGATCATTCGTCGCGCCATTGAAGAGCCGCTCCGCCTGATTGTCGGCAACGCCGGCGAAGAGGGTGCAGTGGTCATCGGCAAGGTGCTCGAAAGCAAAGAAGCGCACTACGGCTACAACGCCGCCACCAACAAGTTCGAGGACCTGGTGAAAGCCGGTGTCATCGATCCCACCAAGGTCACCCGCACCGCGCTGCTGAACGCGGCTTCCATCGCCGGCTTGATGCTGACGACCGAAGCCATGGTTGCCGACATCCCGGAGAAGAAAGAAGCTGCTCCGGCTGGCGGCGGTCACGGCGGCGGCATGGACGGCATGTACTAAGAAGCGAACCTCGCCTTCGGCGCAAATACAAACAGCAAAGGCCCTGCATTTCTGCGGGGCTTTTGCCTGTTGGCCACCGACTTACAATTCCAATGAGAGTTGGGGCTGCTGCCACGAATGATGGTCGGTACCTGAATATCTGCTAAACCGATGCGAGGCGCTATAGCCCGCATCGAAACGGTCTTCCTCAAAGGCCAGAAGGTGTTCACCAATAACTTTGCCAAAGTGGCACGGAACAGCATTTCCAACTTGGCGATACTTGTCACTCAATTTGCCTGCAAGCTTAAACCCACTCGGAAAAGTCTGGATCGCTAAATACTCCTCGACCGACAAAGGCCGCAGGTATTCCGGATGGCAAAGATCTGTCGCCGGCATCGTCGGAGATGTGACCAGCGTGGGCGCAGGGCGGTCCCAGGCGAGCCTCCTGTAAAAACCGGTTTTTCCTCCACCGGAATGCCAACTTTTACCCATGGCCGCCTGCTGCAATTCTGCGGGCAGATCACGCCAATTCTGGCCGCCCGTCAGCATCCTGTAATACTTCAGCCGTCGCTCAGGAAACTCACCTGCCTGGTGGGGTTCCCCCTGGAGCTTAGAAATCGCTTGCGCCAGAGTAATCCATGGAGCTAAACCGTTCCTAGCATGTTGATCGTGGGTTGGAACCAAAAAAGGCACTTCTCGCCCTTCGCGAGAGGCGAAAAAAACCAACCGCTCCCGCAACTGAGGAACGCCAAAATTCGCGGTATTGTAGAGGTTGAAGGTCACCCGGTAGCCGTATTGCTCCAAAGAGGACAGAATGTATCGCAGTGCTCCTTTCGGTAGCTCCGCCGGCGTCAGGGAGGCATGACCGTCTCCGCGCTCGTTATGCGGGCGATGTGTGAGGGGACACGAAAGTAGCCCTCGGACGTTCTCAAAGATCGCGTATTTTGGTCGGAGTTTCCCAACCAGGTCAATAAAATGGAGAAACACGTTGCCACGTTCGTCGTTTAACCCAAGACGTCTGCCCGCTGTCGAAAATGCCTGGCATGGCGGCCCCCCCACCACGGCAAACAGCTCACTTGGCACAATATTTAAGTCTCTGCATAGATGATCTGCATCGAGTTCCCTAATATCGCAAGAATAGAGCGTCGGTAGTACACTTCGCTTGAATACACCACCGAGATTCGTCTCGATTGTCGAGCAAGCAACTGGATCAATCTCATTGAGGGCCATGCATTTGAACCCAGCCTGCTCCAGCCCAATGTCAAGGCCCATCGCCCCCGAAAAAAACGAGAGATATGTTTTAGAATTCTTCTCGTCTGCGCTAGATCGTGCTTTTACTTTCAAAGTACGGGTGGCCATGAAAAACTCCTGCTAATGGAAAGATACCTAAAGAACGTCCTTCGGTCCAGCAATTTTTCCGGCGTTGGGGAAAACCGGTCGAGAACCATGGCCGCCATCCGTAGCAAGGGAAACCGCACGACGGAGTTAAAGCTCCGTATGGCAATGGTGCGGGCGGGAATCGGTGGCTGGACGATGCATCGAAAGGACATCGTGGGAACACCCGATTTTTTCTTCCAGAAGCGTCGCTTAGCGGTATTCGTAGACGGATGCTTTTGGCATGGGTGTCCAAGTTGCGGACACACACCCAAGACCAGAAGTCGGTTTTGGGCCGCGAAATTGCAGAGAAACAAGACCCGCGATCTGGTCGCGGTCGAAAAATTGAAGGACGACGGAATTCGGACTTTACGCATTTGGGAACATGACTTGAAATCACACGAGGACAGGGACACTGCCGTAAGAACAGTATGCGACCTCTTGGGTGCCAGAAATCGCAACTCTTCACGAAAAGATCGCTAGCGTCCATACTGTCAACATGCCTTTGACAACCAAAACGAGGGATGCAATTCACAATTACCTTATCGGCGAACTGACAAGATACATTGAGGAAAACGCAGCTACAAGACGCGCGGTCGATGGAAAACCCTTTCATACACGCCTTCTTCCGGCCCTATTCAATATCCGGCTTTCCGAGCGCTCCTTCTCCACGAGGTCCGGTTCATGGTGGCAAAGAATCAGTCGCTTAATTGGGCAGCAATATCATCTGCAAGCCGAGCTACAGTATCGAATCAAAGGCCGCATAAAACCGGCTGCGTCACAACACATCGACGAGATCATCAGGCAGTTGAACATCGCTGGGCGGAGGACACCCAATCGCAAAAACGATATCCGTGAGGTTTGTACCGTTCAGTCTGCGGGGGGCGACACGCTGGATGTCTGTGCCGACCTGTACATTTTGACGCACGCGCATAAAGAGATGTATTTCGAGATTAAAACTCCGCAGCCCAATAAAGACACCAGCATGGCAATGAAGAAATTTATTCTTCGCGTTGCAGCTCTTCGAGACGGTGAGCCTGCTGAAGCATACGGTGCCACGGCATATAACCCCTATGGAGATGGTTCCCCGTACACTTGGAACTACGCGAAGCAGTTCCTCGAAATTGGAGAAGATCTGCTCATTGGACGCGCATTCTGGGGGAAAATTGGCGATGATAGCACATACGATGAGCTGCTGGAGATTTCGGAAACTGTGGGCAAGCAAATCGCCCAGCAGATGGTCGTCAAGGATTAGTAGGAACGCTTTGCAAACTTGGGCCCACACATCTCAGCTTGATGTCTGTGAATAATGGCAAACTGCGCGCTGCTCATCAGCGCAAACCACAAAGACCCTGCAGGGATGCGGGGCCTTTCTGTTGCTATTGTGTTTGAAGAAACTTTCCGGCATGCTATTGATTAAATGGCATTTCGGACGCGAATCAATGTTGAAATGAGGGAAAGCAATGAAATTGAGATTTATTGTGCCTGCAATGTGTGTAGTTTTGACAACGTCCGCGCTAAATGCGGCGCCTGGAAACACCGGGGCTAGCAGCCCTGCCGCCGAGACGGCGTCCCAGCCAGGCAATCGGCGGTCTTCGCATCTGGCGCTTCGCCTCCTTGATCAAGTCGAGCAGGCAAGGCAATCTCTGGCGGCAAGCCAGACGCAAACCGCTGTTGAGCATATTAACCGAGCGCTGGCGTATCGCGATCAGCTCACCTCAATGCTCCCAGGGAACAGCCGGCATGTGATCGTGCCGTTATATTGGGAATGGGACGACACATCCGTGCTCGGACCGGTTCTGGCTGCCCGCAAAGATGGCAAGCCGCAACCCAATAAGTCGGCTCCCATCACGGTGGATGCAGCGGGAACGCAGTACACGTTTGTCGGCCTCGATCTGAACAAGGTAAGAAGCCGTTTGGACGCTGCAAAATCCGCCTTGAGCAGCAACAATCCCCAGGCTGCGAGCAGCTCGTTGGATCGTATCGGGGATGAACTCGTGGTCATGAGAGTTCAGGCTGAGTTCCCTCTTCTTGCGGCCCGCGAAAATCTCGGTTTGGCTGAGATCGCGATCATGAATGGACGCTATACAGAAGCGGCCGCGGCCCTGAAAGAAGCATCCATCACTCTGGATCAGTATGCCAGCGAACACTCCGCGCATCGCCCATACGAAGCAAAAAGCTTGAGCAAGAGGATCAGCTCTCTTTCCCAGACAATCGCGCAGAACCATACCGGCGCTGTCAGCAAGATCGATGGATGGTGGAATGAAGTCAATGGCTGGTTCACACATCCAATTACAGATTGAATCGGTGGCTATTCAAGACTGGAGCACACGAACAAAAGCCTCGCAGAAATGCGGGGTTTTTGTTGTTTGCTCGAGACCAGCCTTTCCAAAAATTGGCCCCTCCTGGCGCTCACCAAATGAAAATCGGCCCGTCTCTTCTTCATATCTGCAATGGTCCAAAAATTCCGATCGATCTTCCACCTGCAGCCATCCCA
>JAJZIF010000206.1 GCA_021810735.1 Acidobacteriota bacterium | reverse complement strand
ACTACCGCGACGTGCTGTTCGGAGGCCATGCGCCGGAGCCGGACGATCCCTTGCTGGGAGACTGCAAGGCAAAGATGCGCGAGACCGATGCGCATCTGGGGATTGCGACCGATGGCGATGCCGACCGCTTCGGGATCGTCGATCGGGATGGCACGTTCATTCAGCCGAACTACATTGTTGCGCTGCTGTTCGACTATCTGGTGGAGACGCGCGGCTGGCGCAACGGCGTGGCCAAAAGCGTGGCCACGACCAACTGCATCAGCGCGCTGGCGGAGTTTCACAAGATTCAACTGTACGAAACGCCGGTGGGCTTCAAATACATTGGCGAGCTGATCGATCAGGACAAGATTGCCATTGGCGGCGAAGAGAGCGCGGGCCTGACGATTCGCGGCCATGTTCCGGAGAAGGACGGCATCCTGGCGGGATTGCTGGTCGCGGAAATGGTGGCGGTTCGCGGCAAGGCCCTGGGCGAACAGTTGCAGGCCCTTTTTGGCAAGGTGGGTTCCTATTATCCGGTTCGAGAGAATTTTCGCTTGACTCAACAGGCCAAAGACAACTTCACTAAGAAGTTGAAGACAGAACCGAAAGACCTTGCCGGACGGAAGGTTGCCTCGATCGTCCGGACAGATGGCCTAAAGCTTATCTTCGACGACGGCGCGTGGGTTTGTTATCGACTTTCTGGAACGGAACCGGTGGTGCGCGCTTATACGGAGGCGCGCTCCAAGGAAGATTCAGCAAAGCTGACCGAGTCCGCGAAGCAGTGGGTCCTGGAATAAGCAAGAGGTGGGATGGGCGGATGACTGCGAGTATCGAACAATGAATGGACGAGGACGAAACGAGTTGCAACGCCAGTTGATCGTTGGCGAAGCGCAGTCCCAGGCACCGGCAGCGGCCAAGCATGGTAGCCGGATTGAGCGTCTATCAACCCGCGTCCTGGGTATGCGGCGCAAGGCGGCCACGGCGCTGTTCATTGCGTTGTCTTTGTTTTTAGGCGTCTATGCGATTCTGGGGCACGACGGCATTGTCGCGTACCAGCAGAAGCAGCGTCAGGCGAAGCAACTGCATCAGCAGATTTTAAGTTTGCAGCAGGAAAACCAACGCCTCGCGCTGCACGACGAACGCCTGCAGAACGACCCCGACACGATTGAGTATGAGGCCCGCGAGCAGATGCACTACACCCGTCCGGGCGAAGTGATTTATACGTTGCCGCAAGCGCCTGCGTCAGCGCAGCATAAATAAGAGACTCGCAGGAAGAATCCAAGAAGATTCAGTTGACAGGTTTCGCTAGCGTCCTGAGTCTGAAGTTCATTCAACAATTCGATTCATGGAAGTGATTCGAACAGCAGCACTCAGGGGCTGAAGCCCATCTGTTTTGCGCCATTTGCGGCACGACTGAAGTCGTGCCCCGATACAAGGCCGAAAATCATTTCTTTAACGAATTTAAGACTCAGGACATTAGCGCCCTCTGGATCCTTCGCTACGCTCAGGATGACAATCCCGCTATGTGATATTTCGCTGGACTCAGGCTGACAATCCCGTCTTGTGATATTTTGCTGGGCTCAGGATGACAATTCCGCTTTTTGTGGTAGTCGCTGCGGGGAGTTGCCCGTGAGCGCAGCCGGAGTGCTCAGAAGGAGTTATCTCATTTTGGCTACCGCACCTGTACATCCGCTTTAGAATTCCAGATGCAGGCGGACGGTTTGAACGTCGACCGGGCCGCGGTCCTGGTTGTATCCGGGATGCTGAATGAAGGTATTGCCGACGGCGTAGTACACGCCGCGCCAGGCGTGGACGTTATAGTACGCTTCCAGAATGTCTTCTCGGGCGTAGTTCAAATTGCCATCGCCAAGCAGGAAGCCGAGACCGCCCAGGCGCAGATAATTCTGATGGTCCTTCTTGATTGCGTTGGTATTGAAGGCAAGGCCCACCTTATCGAACTTGCGATGCCAGCGCGCTCCTGAATAATCCGCTCCAAAGAGAAAGGTTTGATCGT
Organism: Acidobacteriota bacterium; assembly: GCA_021810735.1. The sequence continues at coordinate 4,798 of JAJZIF010000206.1, read as the reverse complement.
CTTCCGTATAGGCGAAGGACTCGTGCTGACCTTCATTCCAGCCAAAGCGTCCGCCGAAGCGAAGATTGTCCGTGATGTTTTGCTCGACATTGATGCCGAAGCCATATTTGAGCGCGCCGAATTTTTCGACAGAGGTGATCTCCGGCGTGGGCGTCAGTCCCTCCAGGAAGTGGATGACAGCTTCGCGGTAATCTCCCATGTGCGCGTTGTTGCCGTAGGCCAGCAGCCGGATTGCTCCCGTTCGACCTGGCAACAATCCCTTGCGAATCTCCAGTTCCATATTTTGCCCGCGGGCACGCCGCAAGGCCCAGTCCAGCGTGATGCCGTTGGCGACGGTCGGCATCAGACCCAGCACATAGCGCAAGGCCCAGGCGCGGTCTTGATATTCAAGGGCCGTGCCATAGGTGTAGCCGCGGGTATCGGCGGCGTAGTCCCATGCGCCATTGTTGTCGACGGTCCAGTCCATGAACTGCAGATGGCTGTCGCTCAAGACGGCGTTGACATCGACCATGTCCGGCAGCGTGAATTTTCCGATGCGCAGATCGAGGCGCCGCAGCGGCACCTGCGTCGCCAGGGTAAGCGGGCCGCGCTCCTGCGGCACGGTTTGGCCGGTAAAGCCGATGGTCTGGTGGAATTCCACGCGCGCCGTGTAGGGAAGAGCGCTCAGATTCGGATTTCGCACTACATCGAGATTGGTAAATCCCGCCAAGCCAAGCGCCTGGCTCAATCCTCTGCCGCCTACATTTTCTTCGTCATAAATCAACTCAGTTGCATACCGTAAATTCTTGTTGAGTTCGTAACCCAGGTACAGCGTGCCCACTTCGGAGGCCTTGTATTGAAAGGGCGCGGTAAAGCTGTTGGGTCCCTGATAGGGGGAATGGAAATTTCCATGCATCTGGTAAATGCTGTTGGCCTGACCGCTGATCCAGTAGCGAGTGTCGTCCGGGTGGGAAAAAAACGTGAGCTGGACGCCGCTGGGAGGCTGCAAATACTGTGTCAGGGGCGTGGAAGCGTCCCCGCCACGAGATTGCGGCGAGTCTTCCATCCAATTTCCTGCCGCAAATTCCGATTCATCCGCAGCCGGCAGCAGATACCTATTTCCATACACACTGTTGAGCGTTGAAAATGCCGGATGCAGCAATATGTCGGGAATGCGCATGGAAGGCGGCTGGCTGGCTTGCATCAGGCAAATCGTAAGCAGGAAACTGCAAGTCAGCATAAATCCTCAAAGGCGGAGGCGTACGGGAGTTCGCGGGCCGCATAAGTATAGTTAACTACAGTTAATAAAAAACGGTCAATCTTCTTTAACGAATTTTAATGTTGGCTGGAGCCGATTTATCGATGCTGTAGTTGAAAATTGGATGAATCATTTTGAGGTCGCCGCGGCGGACGACCACACCCTTGGACGTTGACGGAGCCGCAACTTCGATCTCTGCCACTTCTAAAGGCACGGTGGCATCCTCTCGGTTTCTTACATCCGGACTTTTTCAATCGAAGAGAGGCGCACAATGCAGTCGGCCGGGTAATGCCGATCGGCCATCCAGACGCACGCAAGGGGTGTTCTGCGCAGGCCGGTAGGCACCCAGACACAGATCAACGAGCTGGTTTTGCGGGCCGTGGAGACAGGGGTGTTGTTCATGGTTCCTCCTTGTGCGATCCGCGCAGGCGCGGCCGTATCCAGCGCCACGGGGCGCAGAGCACAGCAACTGCACAGAGCATCGGTTCGGAAGGGTGAGTCTGGCTCCTAGGAGAGGCTCACGCGCTCAAATCACAGGTCGTATGATGTGACGAGCGGTGAGAGAATCGTCTATGGCCGGGCTATAGGCGATTGTCTGAGCGGTTCATCACAACACAGGAAGGAACTCCAGGTACTCGGAGGTTCTTGTTCGGATTCTTTTGTCATAATTTTTTTCTCCGGCGAGTATGGAAATCCCGCCTCTCATTTTGTATCATATCCCCCTAGGGTATAGTCAAGGAAAATATGCCGGAAATCGACAAGGAAAAACAGAAGCTCATCGCGCGTATCAAACGTATCCGCGGTCAAGTGGATTCCATTGAGAGATCTCTCACCACGGGCGACGACTGTGCGGACATTCTGATGCTGATGGCCAACGTGCGCGGGGGGATCAACAGCCTGATGGCCGAGGTGCTGGAAGACCACATCCGGCTGCACCTGCTTGCGTCGGAGAAGGATTCAGCGCCGCCGCACGAACTAGCCGAGGACCTGATCGATCTGGTGCGGGCGTACTTGAAGTGAAGGATACGTAGTGGCGGAAGACGGAGAATGCGCTCGTCGGGAAGACCTGAGAATCAATATCCCTACGCGGTTTATGAACACGCGATGTCATACGCGGCGATTCGAGGTTAGAAATTTCAAGTCTCAGACGCAAGGCATGGATGGGCATATTGATTTTGTTGCCTAAATCCCCAGGTCTCAAAAGCGAGACATTGATGGAATAAGGTCGAAGGCTTCAGCGATCCATTAGATTCTTGGATCGAAATTCGTAGATAAAAATAGTTCAACAAACATGCAGTAACATCAGGCCACTTGCATTGAACAAGGGTGAAAGTTGACTCTATCCCCCGCTTGGCGTACTGTTTTGCGGAAGGAAGAATTCTTCCGCGTACGGAGTAAGCCATGACCGTTCTGTCTCGCTTGACCAGTCGTGTGTTGCCCACCCTCGCCGCTCTTTGCGTCATCGCTCTTTCTACGGGTACGATGACCGCTCAGAATCCGGCATCCCAACCTGGTCCCACTTGGTCGCAGGAGGACACCCTCCGCATTGCCAAAGAGGTACAGAAAAAGCTCGGTAGCCTCCCCAACTACAACGTCTTCGACTGGATTACCTTTGGCTTTCACGGCAAATCCATCGTCCTGAAGGGCTATGCATCGCTGCCCACCCTCAAACGCGATGCCGCCAAAGTTCTCCAAGGTATTTCTGGAGTCGAGTCGGTCGACAACCAGATCCAAGTCCTTCCCGTGTCGCCCATGGACGATCGCATCCGCGCTGGCGTCTACAACCGTATCTACACCCAGCCCACCTTGCGTAAATACAACGCCAACCAGGGGACTGCCGCGCAAGCGATTGGACCTGGTCGCAGCGTTGCCCGAATGGCCGGTGGCATCACCTACGATCCACCTATAGGCTTCAACGCCATCCACATTATCGTGAACAACGGCAATGTTACCCTCTACGGCGTCGTCCTAAATGAGAGCGACAGAGCACTTGCGGGGATGCAGGCCAACTCTACCCCCGGTGTCTTCAGCATCGACAACGATCTTATCGTCGAGGGATCGATCGCCAAACCAGCAACAAGATAGTTCACCTTTCGAGGCGCCGGTGTACGACGCTGGCGCCCCTCCCAGGTATTTTGACTGTAGATTGCAGTTGCGAGGCGATGACTTTCATTCAGAACTTCGATCCCCACACTTTTCTCACAAAAAACAGTTGACACAGTGTAAAGCGTCCTTTGCCTTGAAATGTAAAGGAGGCTTTCCATTATGAACGATGCTTGCAAGGTCTATCGAAAACAGGCGTATCTCGGATTTTTCTTCTATGGCGTGGTTACGGCGGCAGCCATGTGGTCAGTGTTAAAGTATCCGCTGGGTGTGTGGCGACTGCCCGTTGCCCTTACTCCCATGCTGCCGGCGCTGTTGATTGCGCGTTCCATCGTACGCATGTTTTCAAGTTGCGACGAGCTCCAGATAAAAATCCAAATGCAGTCTCTGGCCTTTGCGTTTGTCGGTACGGCCCTGCTTTCCCTGACCTACGGGTTTTTGCAGATGGCCGGTGTGCCAACCGCGAACTGGGTCTGGGTATGGCCGCTGATGGGCACGCTTTTCATCGTCGGGAAGCTAATCGCCAAGAGAAAATACCAGTGAGAAATCGGGTGAGGGGGTTGCGGGAAGAGCGAGGGCTTTCCCAAGCCGAGTTCGGCGAGCAGATTGGCGTTTCACGCCAGACCGTGTATGCCATTGAAACCGGCAAGTACGATCCCAGTTTGCCGCTTGCATTTCGGATTGCGAAAGCGTTCGGTCGACGCATAGAGGATATTTTCGACCCGACGGTTTAGCCCACCCAGGACCTATCGCGTCCGGTTACTGTGCCAGCAGCAGCAAGCCGAACAGGAACAGCCAGAGCGCGCCCATGACATGCCAGTACCAGGCGGCCATATCGACGATGATTTGGCGGATTTCCATGCGCTGGGATGACCATAAGGCAGCCAGGGCGACGAGCAGGGCAGCCGCGCCAAGGACAAGGTGCAGTGTGTGGGCGCCGGTGATCAGATAGAAAAAATGGCTGTTGGGATTGGCGGCAAAGTAGACGCCTTCCATGTAGAGTTGCCGCCAGGCGATGCATTGACCGGCGATAAACAAGCCGCCGAGAAGAAGGGTAGCAACGAGCCAGGGAAGCGCGCGCCGGGACGTGGGACGTCCCAAGCCGAGCCATTCCTCCATTACATCCAGTTCACGGAAGACGCTGCGACGCGCCATTTCCATGGTCCAGCCGCTGAGCAGCAGAATTGCCGTGTTGATCCAGAGAACCGGCGGCAGGGTAAGCGGTCTCCAGTCGAGGATATATTCATTGTCCACGCTGATGTGACCCACATTCCGTTGCGCGTAGAACGCCAAGACAAGGGTGATGAAGAAAATCACATCGCCCGCCAGCGCGAAGCCCAAGCCCATGCGGCAGCGGGTCAGCAACTCGCGCGGGCTGCGGCGAGGTTGACCCTTTCCCCAATTCTCATCGCCGCCGCCGCCGCCGGTAGGCCGGCGAGGAACGGGCGGGCGCCCACC
>JAJZIF010000205.1 GCA_021810735.1 Acidobacteriota bacterium | reverse complement strand
CCCCGGCCAGGCAAATCTGCCAATGCCTGCGCCACCCCAAATTCCAGGGCCTTGTTCACGCACCGTTCGACCCGCGGTCGGTTCGTTCCCATACTTCGGGCAATCGCTGAGATGGTTTCGCTTGCGTGATACCGCAGCAGAATCGAGGCCCGCTGCACACGGCCAGCCGCCTCCGTTCTCGACTGCGAAAGCATGGCCAGCATCTCCACCTCTGCTGAACTCAACTTCAACGGCGCTCGATGACTGACGAAAGGCATGCGACAAGGCTCCTCGCAATGATATGCAAAGAGCCTACACCACAACCTATTATATTGAACTGCTATTTAGGAATCATTCTGCTAGGAGTGTGTCGGGCATAGATTCGTGACGGAGCCTATAGCGTGGGCAGCCGGTTCTGTTTTTATGTTCGAGCCATGGGCCAGAACTTCATTGCTGACAGGGTCAACCAGACGCTGCTGTTTCCCCCATCGCTTCACGACTGGCTTCCCGAGGGCCACCTGGCCCGCTTTCTTTTGGATGTGGTATCGGCGCTGGATCTGAGCGCCATCTACAAGTCCTATCAGGACAAGGATGGCCGCGGGCAGGCAGCCTACGCGCCGGAGATGATGGTCCGTCTGCTGCTGTACGGCTACGCGAGGGGCGTCTACAGTTCGCGCAAGATGCAGACGCGCACCTTCGAGGACGTGGCCTTCCGTTATCTTTCCGGCGACCAGCACCCGGACCACGCCTGGCGTATTCAAGCGGGCGCTATTCGCTGATGGTCGGCTCTTCTTTCGCGAATATTTTGCTGCATGGATCCGTGGAGTTTCACTAAAACTCTGGCCCCTGAGGTCTGGGCGGCTCGAAGGCCCTGTTGCCGCCCACGCAGCGCCGCCGCGAAAACAGTTCGGATGACGGAGCAGGGATCTTTGCAATCGCGGTATTTGCGCCGAACCGGATTTGCGGCGGACAATATCGGCATCTCACTGTATAGCCATGGAAGACCCTATCGACCGAACAATCGAAGAAACGAGGACCTTGTCGAACATGGCCCAGTGGGGACGGGCTGCACAGGTATTTCTTCTCGGCGGGATACCCGCGAAGACATTTCTTTCCAGGTTATGGTCATCCACCAATCACGATGAAATTATCGACCGAGCGGCCGAGCTTGCCTACTATTTTCTCTTTGCTCTATTTCCTGCGCTGATCTTGTTGTCTATCATGTTTAGCTGGTTCACACGCGTGCGCGGGCCAGCGAACTTGGAACTGATGTTATACCTGGCGAAAGTGATTCCGCCATCTGCTTTCGCCGTTGTCCAAAGCGCCTTCACCGAGACGACAAAAGCGAATAACACCGGGCACCTCGCATTGGGCGCGCTCGCAGCATTGTGGGCGGCGACCTACGGAATGTCCTCGGCGCAAACCGTTTTGAATGTAATTTATCGAAGCCGCGAGAGCCGGCCCTATTGGAAGGCCAAGGCCATTGCCACGACATTGACCATGGCGATTTTTGTCCTCGTGTTCAGCGCCATGTTGCTGCTGGTTCTCGGCGATTTCATGGCAAAGCTGTTGATCAGCGATTTGCTGGCCAATAGATTCGTCCTGGTCGCTTGGAAGGTGATTCAAATTGTTGCAGCCCTGTTTTTTATGTCAACGGTGTTTGCCATTACGTATCATTGGGGCCCCGATCGCCAGGAACACAAGTGGCGCTGGTTTTCTTCAGGCGCGGTGGTGGGGGTTCTCGGCTGGCTGGCGGCATCCATGGGATTGAGGCTGTATCTGCATATTTACAATCCCTATACCAGCATGTATGGACCGTTAGGCGCTGTGATTGTTCTGCTGGTTTGGTTCTATGTGACCGGCTTCATGCTGCTGCTGGGCGCGGAGATCAACGCCACCATTGAGCGCGCCATCACGGAGCAAGCGACGATTCAGCCTGAACCATTGCATCCTCGATCGCCAACCATGGTTGCGATTCTTTAGGAAACAGATTCATGGGGCCACCACAGGAAGCGCGACAACAGTGGATAATAAAGGCCCAGCCGGACCACACGATCACTCGGATACGTCGCGCGGGCAATGTCGCCATACATCTGCATCTGCTCGGCATACTGCTTTCGTTCTTCGAGCAAGAACTCCTCGACGTGTGCCAGTCCGTACGAAGCAGTTTTGAAATCCACAATCCACAACGCTTCCTCGCCGCTGGCCATGGGCGCTACGCCTGCCAGAAACATGCGATCGATGCGAATGGATCGCATGACATTGCGATTGAGCGCTGTCAGCGGAACCTCAAATCCGAGGCCGGACGAAACTCCTGGCACTGCCATGGGATGAGAATGGTGCGCAAGAATCCAGCGCCCATTCTCATCGCGCGCCACACTGTGCAATGCGGCAAGAATACGCGTCGCTTCTCTGCCAGCCTCAATCGGTGAATGACCGCTGCGCAGTAGTTGCAGTCGGATCGGCTGGGCCAGTCGATCGATCGCTTGCGCAACAGCATTCGGGTCTGTATGTTGCGCAAGGATGGCGGATACCGGCTCCAAAAACGCGTGCAGTACCGTACCAAAGACACGGGCTCGCCACGATCCCTGTGGACGCTGGAAAGCTGTCAGTCCCTCGTCGCTGCCGTCGTCGCCGATGTCTGCCTGCCACGCGAACTGTGGCGCCAGTGGAACGTCGAGGAGCGCTGGAGGTGGCTGCCAATCGCCGCGAAGACGCTGAAAATTCTTGAGACGAATCTTCGGATTGGATTCGCCTGACTCATAAGTCGCGCCGGCCGCAGCAATGGATTCCAAATAGCCCGGCAATTCGCGCGCAGGCCAACCCGTCGAAAATGGCGGCGTGGACGGCATTTCAAGAATCGTCCCAGCAGTGCTGTCGCCGTGCAGCGTCTTGCTGGCATGGCGCGCGAAAATCGCTTCCGCAACCGGCCATGCCGTGTGGAGCAATGTCTGCGCGCGTGCTTTGCCGAGTTCGCCACTTTTCACTTCCCTGCATTGGGCGAACAGGTGCACCTCGAGCCGTGCCCGCGTGCAGCCCACATACAATACACGCTTCAGCTCCGCCCGGTCGCCTTCACTGCGGGCGGTGCGGATCCAGTCGCCAATGGCTTCCTTCTCCTCGGCAACATGCTTGATGGGCGCCAAAAATACTCGGCTGACGGCTTCGAAGCCCGCATTCCCTTCGCAGCGCGATACCTGCTCCATCCACTCCGTAAGCCGTGGGGCATTTCTCCGCGGCGAACGATGCAGGCCCGGCAGCAGCACGACATCCCACTCCAGCCCCTTCGCCTTGAAAAGAGTGAGTACCTCGACCGGGGAATCCTCAGTTGCAGCCGGTGGCGCATATAGATGCCGAATTCGCTCTTCCAACTGCGCGGCCATCGGCCAGCCATTCTCGTTTTGCAGCTTGTCCAGCATTCCGAAAAATTCCTGAATCGCGGGCAGTTCTTGTTTAGAAATGCAGTGCGGCCCTCCCAGAGTATGCCAAATCCGCTCGACCAGCGTCGAAAAACGTTCCCTCCCAGACTGTTCCCGAGCGGAGTCCATTGCTCGTAAAACGCGCTCCGCCCGTGTCCGCCCATCCTCACTTAGCAGAGAAGAGCGGTCCCGGAACAGCTCCATTACGGTTTTTCTATTCCACTGCGGATCGTCATTGCCACACAACGCAAGCAGGTCCGCCAGCGCCAGCCCACACCACGGCGCACGCAACACTGCGAGCCACGCCACACGGTCCGCCGGATGCAGCAGACTGCGGGCAATCGCCAGCGCGTCCAGGATGGGCTGGCGATCCGGCAACGTATCCATCTCAACCGCGCGATACGGAATGCCGCGCGCGCGCATTTCTTTCAGGATCGGCGCAACATGGCTCCTGGCGCGTACCAGAACGGCCACGCTCGGCCGTCTTTCCCCAGGGGCCGATTGCATCCGATGACGTTCAATGACTTCGCAGACCTGACGCGCCTCTACAGCGCATGGATCTTCTTCGACCTGCCCGTTTGCGTCCTCACTCGCGTTCTGCGCCCGCTGCACATGCGGATGCCAGAACAGCCGCTCCGTTTCCTCTTCCCCGTGCGCCGCTTCCGACGGCTCAAATTCAACGCCGTCAGATTCTTCTTCCGCCTCGTTTTCAAAGATCCGCGCGAAGGCCTCATTCGTCTGGCGCACCAGGCTCGCTCGAGAGCGAAAATTGCTGCTCAAACGAAGCGGTTTCAGTGATACGCCGCCTAGGCCGTCGCGGCGCGCGCGCGCAAACAGTTCCACCTCGACATGGCGAAAACGATAGATGGACTGTTTTGGATCTCCGACAAGAAATACCGTCTGGCCATGCCCGTCCCACCCCTGCACCAGTTTGCTGAACATTTCAAACTGCGGGATCGAAGTGTCCTGCATTTCATCCACCAGCAAGTGCTGAATCGCGGTGCCGAATGCCAGCGCAAGTGAGTCCTGCTCGTCGTTGAGTGCTTGATTGGCGGCCAGGGAAATTTCCACAAAGTCCGAACTGCCGGTCTGCGCAAACGCAAATTTCAAATGCGCCAGCGCGCGCCGCAGCAACAGAAAACTCGACCGCAAAATTACCCTCTGCTGCTCGGTGTAGCAGGCCGGCGGCAGCACGATCACTTTGCCCAGCGCTCGAACCAGCCGGTCTTCTCCCTGCAAAGAATCAAGCAAAGCTTTGAACTCCAACGTACGCGGCTGCTTTGCCTCGAAGCCAAGTTGAATGCTGACCCCCCGTGGCTTTCTCAAACTGCATTCATTTGTGAGTAGCAATCGCGCAGCCGACTTCCACTGGGCGAGGTGCTCGTGATGGCACGGTGGCGCGCCGGAAGTATCCAACAGGTCGCGAAAGATATTCTTTTTCCCGGAAGACTCCAGTTTCCAGCCGGCGAATCGCGCAAGATCGAAGATCTGCTCCCAGTTTTTCTCCGGCAGCAATTGAAAAGCGCGCTGCAATGTCTCGTCGCAAGACTGTCGTAACGGTGTTTCAAATTTTTCCCGGATGATCGTGTCCAGTTCCTCGTCGGAACGTTCCTGGTCGATGGGAAAATCGTGTCCCCATTGATCGCGGCTGCCCAGCATGTCCGCCAGCAGCTCCACGGCCTTTTCCATTCGGTTGTCCAGGTGCAGCAGCAGGCTCCGCACCGCCGCGCGCAAGCGGACATCGCCCCCGCCCACCTCCTCCAGGGCTGCCTGTGCGGCGGCAACGTAGAGATCGGAAGCGTCGTCCACCGGGCGCATTTCCGCGCCCAACCGTGAAAGCACGGGAAGGCGATTCGTAATTTCGCTGCACAAAGAATCGATGGTGCGAATATTAAATCGCTGCGGCTGGCGAACCAGGTTCCATCCCAATCTCGCGTCGGCTTCGAGAGCCTCCAGCGCGAATTTCCGCGTTTGCAATTTGTGCGCGGCGGCAGGATCGAGAGGCGCGTCTTCCTGTGCGTCCCGCAGCGATTCCAGAATTCGGTCCCGCATCTCCGCGGCAGCCTTCCGGGTGAAAGTGATCGCCAGTACTTGTTCCGGCTGCTCCACGCGCGCCAGCAATCGCAGAAAACGCTGCATCAATAATTCTGTCTTACCCGAGCCGGCTGGCGCTTCCACAATCCAGGACTGCTCGACGTCCCATGCGTCTTCACGCGCGGAAGCCTCGCGATGCACTGGCAGCGAGTCTCGATCTCCAATGGAGAAAAATTTGCGCACGTTGCTCATGGCTCTAACCGTTGCCAATCGTCTGCGGCGGAAAAATTCTCCTGGCCCTCGTCGTCGGCGTCTTCCGCAGCGTCTCCCGTCTCGCCAATCCTGCACAACAAAGCCTGCGCGCAATATTTGCAAGTCTCGCTTCCATTTTTTGGGTCAACCACAGCCGTGCCAAGTCGAAAATCTTCCGCCAATCGTGTCAGCGTTCCGCTCCACTCTGCCTGCTGCTGTTCCATTTCTTCTGCCGATAGACTGGCGCGCTTGTTTTTCGTCGTTCCGGACGCCACCGGGAAAATTCCTGAAAGAGAACCGACTACCGTGAAGCCGACGTTCCTTGCGTGCAGCCCCGCGAAAGCAATTCCCACCAGCGGATTGTTTTCCGGCGCGGATGATTGCCGCAGAACTGCGTATGCTGGAAGCTGCGGCTCGTCGGGACGGTCGCCGTCGCACGCGTTGGCCTTCACATCTCCCGTTTTGTAATCCATCAATAGAATGCCGTTCGCCACGGCGTCGATTCTGTCGATGCGACAGCGCAGTTCGATGCCGCCCAAGTGTGCAGCTTCCAGCGTGTCTTCCGTCTTCAGCACGGTAAAGTCCGCGCGCTGCTTTTCCATTTCCAGCCATGTCAGCAGCCGTTCTTCCACGCGGTCTGCCTCGATCTCAAGCAGCGATCTTTGCCATGGCTCATCGGTGTGCTCGAAAAATCTTCGTAAAGCGTTGCGTATGTGCCCGCGCAAAACCTGGCGAAGCTGCTCGTCCGTGCTCTCCAGTAATTTCTGCCGAAACTGAGTCTCGCTCCAAAAATTCTGCAGGACCTCATGCACAATCGTTCCCTGCGCGGTGGCGGACAGTCCGTTCGCAGGCTCGGCAAGTGGTTCGCTACCGAGGCGAAACTCCGCGAAGGCGCGAAATGGGCAGGCGGCTTGCTGTTTCAGAAAAGTGACGCCGCCACGTACCCGATCAGCCTGGAACGAAACCGCAGGTTCTTCATCCACCGCTTCGAGCGCTCCAGAATCCCTCTTCCTCTCCACCCGATTCTGGTCCGGCAAGAAATCTTCGACCGCGATCATGGAAGTGTTCGGCAAGAGCTCCCGGACCAATGGTGATACGGCAATCTCCGGGCTAGGAACATGCGCGCTCGCCGTCGTC
>JAJZIF010000204.1 GCA_021810735.1 Acidobacteriota bacterium | reverse complement strand
TCCGACACAACCCTCAATGTTCGGATGGCCCGCTTCAACACTGAGGTGAAGGCCACGTCGAACGCATACCCTTCCGCCTTCAGCAATCGGCCCGCCTCGCTGGCCTCTTTTCTGCCCTGCTCGGAAAGATCCACGTCCGTCCAGCCGGTAAACAGGTTTTCTTTGTTCCAGATACTTTCTCCGTGCCGAAGCAGAACAAGCTTATTGGTTTCCATGATCTTTTTTCACTCCTTCTTGCGATGCGGCCGATCGGATTCGAGGGTTGTCGATTGGAAACCGTCTCCCTCGGCGGCCGCGATGCGTTTTGAGTTCGTTTCTTCCATCCTATATTGAACCGCGCGATGGAATCGGAGAAGGCGGCCACGGTCACGTGTCCCGCCGACAGAAAATCGGCGTCACTTTTCGTCCATTTTATATAGTTGCCTTAGCAACTATTTGGTCATCTTTGGTTGCTAAGGCAACTTGTTTTTTTCGGAGTGCTTTCCAGCGCCGAAAATATTCCGGAAATCGGTGGCGCATTTTCAGGAAATCCGGCGAACAGGCTGTGTCAAGGAAGAATCACCGCCGCGCCATCGATGGCGTCGTCCTTGATCGCCTGCAGCGCGTCATTCACATTGTCCAGAGAAAATGCGGCCGTTTTCGACTCCAGATGAATTTCCGCCGCAACTTCGAGAAAGTCGCGCGCGTCCGCCCGCGTCATATTCGCAACGCTGCGAATCTGCCGCTCGCCCCACAGCAGTTTGTCATAGTCGAACGCAGGCATTTTATCCAGATGAATCGCATTGATGGCCACCACGCCGCCTTTGCGCAAACACGAAAGCGCTGCGACAACAACATCGCCGCTGGGCGCAAAGGTCACGGCACGGTCCAATTTCACTGGAGGTTTCTCGGTCTCGCTTCCCACCCACGTAGCGCCAAGAGATTCGGCCAGGCGGCGATGAGACGCCCCGCGCGTCGAGACATACACGTTACACTTCCAGGCGCGCAGGACGGCAATCGCGAGGTGAGCGGACGCGCCGAAACCGAACAAGCCCACGCACTCGCCGGGCAGGACGCCGGCCACGCGCAGACTGCGAAACCCAATGATGCCGGCACACAACAGCGGCGCGGCGTGCAGATCGTCCAAAGCTTCTGGGAGAGGAAAAACAAAATCAGCCCTGGCGGTCGCATACTCCGCATAGCCGCCATTCACGGTATACCCCGTGAAGGTCGGCGCATCGCACAGGTTCTCGGAGTCATGCCGGCAGTACCAGCAGGTCCCGTCCACGCCGCCCATCCAGGAAACGCCGACACGCGTCCCGGCGGGCAGTTCCAGCGTCTCGCCTTCGACAATCTCGCCCACAATTTGATGACCGGGAATCAACTTTTCACGCCGGGGCGGAAGTTCTCCTGCGAGGATGTGCAGGTCGGTACGGCAGACGCCGCAGGCGCGGACGCGCAGAAGGACCTGACCGGGTTCCGCGTGAGGCCGGGGCACGTCCTCGATGCGAAGAGCGTGGCCGGAAATGCCAACTGGAGAATTCAGAATCGCGGCTTTCATGTGCTTCCTTTCCGGGCAAACAATGTCATCCACCAGAGAGAGCGCGAAGAACCTCGGTTTATTCCGAGGAGAATACATATACAGAGATGCGTCGCATCAGGATGACAGTTCAATTTTGCGCGGCATTGCCGCACCAGTAAAACTGCAAAACTGCGATCGCTTTCCTCTGGCGTCGTCCGCGCACAGTCCACGCTCTCCGGCAAATCCACGCCGCAATCCTTGCCGATCTCCTCGAAAACGCACGCGAAACCTCCAGCGTGAAACACATCTTTCCGAGGCCGCGCTATGCGGTATCGCGCCTGTAAATCCGCGGTATGGCGCTCACTCCAACATCAGTGACGACCATCACTGCAAGCAAACGCGGGAGATTCTAATCTCTTCTGTCGCAATCGATGATGTTCACGCAATGCGAGTCGATTGTCAGAATCGACAAAGCTGTCTGAACCGCAATGGAGGCTCTATGAAACGTTTGCTCCTATGTGTTGCGCTGGTCGTCGGACTAGCCGGACTCTGGAATACCGGACCGGTGTATGCCGCGGGTAAGACCGGTCAGCAGACCAACGCACCCCAAACTCCCCCGACGGCCACGACCGGGGCACCCGGCTACGTTGGCTCCGAGACTTGTCTGACCTGCCATGCGGAAGTGGGCAAGAACTTTGCCAACAACCCGCATTCCAAGCTTGCGCTTATGCACAATGGCAAGGGCATTACGTGCGAGAGCTGTCACGGACCGGGGCAAGCCCACGTGGACAGCGGCGGAGAGATCACCAAGATCTTCCTGCCCAGCAAGGCACCCGCCAGTCAGATCGATGCGACTTGCCTGGGATGCCATGCTGGAGTGCATCCGAATTTCGAGCGCTCGCCCCATGCCAAGGCCGGCCTGAGCTGCATCAGTTGTCATAGCATTCACGCCCCGCAGAGCGAACAGGCCCTGCTGAAACTGCCGCAGCCGACGTTGTGCCTCAGTTGCCACACCGACGTGAAGGGGTCATTCGACATGCCATTCCACCACCCGGTGAACGAAGGTGGAGTCAACTGTACCGACTGCCACGACGCGCACGGAACATTCCAGAACAGCAATTTGAGAATTACCGCCGATCAGAACATGATCTGCACCAAATGCCATATGGATGTGCGCGGGCCATTCGTATATGAGCACGCCGTGGTCAAAGGGGAAGGGTGCATGGCGTGCCACACGCCGCACGGCTCTCAGAACGCCCGGCTGCTGAATATGCCGACGATCAATACATTGTGCAACCAGTGCCATAGCCAGGTGAGCGCCGATACGATCCACGGGATGAACCCGGGATCGCAAGAGCTAACACCCTGCACCGGCTGCCACACCATGATCCACGGATCCAACCTCAATGCCGCTTTCATTCGGTGATGATGGCCAACTCAGCGGTTTTGATGTCTTGACGTTTTTTCGAAGCGAGGTTCGATATGAAGAAGACAGATGAACTTTCAAGGCTGCACCATCAAAAGCTCTCTCTCGCAATGGTCCAGCGTATCGCCGGGGGCATGGGAGTCGCCATATTGCTGATGATCGCGGGCGTCGCTGCCGCCCAGGTTGCGATGCCGGATTCTGCGTCGGCTGCGCCGAATGGATATACGCTCCACGGGAGCATCAATCTGGGCGGGAACATGACCAGCCTCACAGGCAGTGGGGCCATGTACGACACGATGGTCAATATGCAGTCCGGGCCGCGCGTGCTGGGCAGCTCCTTTCAGATGCAGGCGTTGCCGACCACAAAGCATACGCTTGTCGATTCCCTGACGGCCTACAGCACCGGGTGGGGCGGGAACCCATACGACCAAGCCACGATGAACTTCTCCAAAGGCAAAATCTACCAGTTCTCGGGAACGTTCCGGCGCGATCGCCAGTACTTCGATTACGACCTGCTGGGCAACCCGAACATCCCCGCAGGGCAGTCGATCCCCATCGGGCCAACCACTGCGCCCACGGGCTCGCTTGCATGGCCGCAGGTGAAGCAGTCACCATTCCTGTACAACACAGTGCGGAGGATGACGGACACGAGCCTTACGATCTTTCCGATCTCCAAGGTCACGTACCATTTCGAATACTCGCAAAATGTATTCCAGGGCCCGAGCCTGAGTCCCGGCGCGTCGAGCCCCTTCTTTGCAGCCTCGATCGGCACGAATACTCAACTGCTCGAGCAGTATCAACGCAACAGCACCGACGATTTTATCGGAGGGATCGACTGGAAACCCTTGCTGAAAACCACGCTGACCTTTGAAGAAGAGGTCGATCATTACAAGGAAGGCTCCTACTTTACTCTGGCCCCGAGCGATTTCATCGCACAGGAGGCGGACGGAACGCCGGTGGCTCCGGGCGGATGGGACAGCATTCCGCCTTACGGCATCGGCAGCTGCAATACGGGAAGTATGGGCGCCGCGCCCTATACGATCCTGTCGCCCGCGCAAACCCCAGGCGGGCTGCCCATCATCAATCCGGCATGCAGTGTCGCTGTCAGCTACCTTCGCAGCCAGCCGACACGCATTTTGTACCCCACGGAGATTTTCCGGTTCCAAAGCTCCAGCATCCCGAACGTCGCGATGAACGGCGATGTGCGCTACACCAACGCGAATATGAACCTTCCCAATTACTATGAGAACTTCCAGGGACTGTCCGGGGCGGTTCGTTCCATCACATATACAGGCAACGCGAATGCCAGACGGGAGGTCATCGCTGTCGATTACGGCATCGATTGGAATGCGACGAAAACGATCAGCCTTGCGGATCAGGTTGTCTTCTCCAATGTCCAGCAACCCGGCATCGCAAATATCTCCAAAGGGGCCACTCTGGTTACGCCCCCGAACCCGAATGAGACCATCAACTACTCGGGTCCACTGACGCCTGGAACCCCGGTCACGGTTGAGGGCAACCCCAACGGCACGCCGCTGCCGGACTTTTTCGGGCAGAAGTTCCTGACCAACAACCTGATGGCGACCTGGGATGGCTGGTCCCGCGCGACCTTCTCGGTGACCTATCGCTACCAAACGCACATCATCGCGGAAGGCATTCCTCATAACGCTCCATTGGCCCCGCGCGCGACCAACAACGGAACCGTCACCATTCACGAAAACGGCGGAATCTTCAACGCCGGCCTGCGTCCCAGCGAGCATTGGAACGTCAATGGCAGCATCGGGCTGTTCTATAACGACAACGCATTCACGCCGCTCACTCCGCGGGAAACGCAGCGCTACAGGGTCCATACCATCTACAGGCCGAAGCCCTGGGCGACGCTGTCGGGCGCCTACAACGGCGTGGAACGGCATAACAACACGAACAACACAGGCACGGCCTCCGCAGCCGGATCGCTGGATCATGTCGACCACAGCCGGGTCGTAAGCATGGGTGGGGTGCTGTCGCCGAATGCGCACTATGGGTTCGATTTCAACTACTCCTACGGCGATGTGTATACGTCGACCAACATCTGCTATGACGCCGCCGCCAGCCCTACGCTGCCTGGAGCAGCGACGCCGAGCGGCACGGCGTGCCCCGGCGCGACCGTGAGGGGAACCACCTACTACGAGTTCGGGCCGGTCAAGGACTTCATGGATGCGCCGACGCAGTACGGGTCGGTAGCTCTCCATCTGTCCCCTACCGACAGAATCCACTCCAGTATTGGCTACATCATCAGCTCCGTGAGCGGTAGCCGGTTCTTCAACGATGCGCGGGATGTGAATGGCTCGCTGGTCTCCACGTACCAGTCTCCCTTTGTGAATTTTGCATGGGCGGTCCGTAAGTCCTGGAGCCTGAGCGCAGAATACAATTTCTACGGCTACGGCGAGGGCGGGCCTTCCGGCGCAGCTTTATGCAGCACTTCCAATCCCACGCCTACGTCTCCGGTGGCCGTGGTTCCCTGCAACTCTCCCACACTGGCTGGTCTTCAGACCGGTCTAACCATATCGCCCGCGGGTGAGACCGCGGCGCGGAACTTTCATGCGAACAACTTGACCATCGGAATGCACTATGAATTTTGATTTGGGCCTACGAATGTTGGCAGCACTGTAGTTGAAGAGGAGATCGAACGATGAAAAATCGATTTGCATTGGCAGTGGTTGGCGTCATGGCATTTTCAACAATGACAGTATTCGCCCAGGGTCCAGGAGCGGACATTTACAAGACAAAGTGCGCGATGTGTCATGCCGCGGATGGCAGCGGCGCGACACCTGCCGGCAAGGCCATGAAGGCACCTTCCTTCAGCTCGCCCGAAGTCATGAAAATGTCGACGGCGGAACTGGTGGCGGCGACGAAGAACGGCAAGGGGAAAATGCCCGCGTATTCCGGGAAGCTGACAGGCGCGCAGATTACGGACGTCGTCGCCTATATTCACACGTTGCAGAAGAAGTAGTCGCCGGCAGCAGCCGGGACAACTGCAGTGGAAAAAGTTCAAGAGGGCCTGGACTGTTAGCTGGCCCTCTGTCGTTGCAACACTGGAAACATTTGTGAACAATTTTTTAGGGGAAGGGTCATGCAGCGCACGACCTTTCCCTAAAATTTCTCCGCTAGCTATGGCGGCCCTGCTGCCCTGGACGAGCGTCGCCATGCCGCCCATACCAGCTTCAATGGACTTCGATCCGGCTTGCAATTCGATCGTATTCCGCGCGCGTCACGATGTGCCGCCGGAGTAACTGCGCCGAATCGTCATACGGGCGGCCGGCAACGATCCTGTCCGCGGCAGCGCTATCGATTCCGGGCAAGGTCTCTAGATCCGACTTGCTTGCGCGATCGATGTTCAGCTGCCCTTTGCTCCTCAGTCCCTCGACGATTCCCTGCGCGACCGCCTTGCTATCGCGAGCCGCCGCCGCCGTGGCATTCGCGGTATCCTGGCGAATTTGAGCGGGACTTGGATTCGGCGCAGTACAACCACTTAGACCCACCAGACCGAACAACACAGCAACAATCCATTTCATCCGGATATAGATGCCGGACAGTGCCCCCGCGATGTGTGACTCCTCGATTCCTCGTTGGAAAAGCGGCGAGATAGGCGCCTGCGGGTCGAGAGGCAACGTTCGCCGACAACTTCCCCTCTCATATACCCTGATTGCAGCGGTAGACTTGGGCGCAACCCAGGCTTCGCGTACACGGCACAGGATTTCCCATGGCCACAACCCGCTCTCTCCCGACAGCACGCAAGCACATCTTCATTCGGGGAGTGGTGCAGGGTGTCGGCTTTCGCCCATTTATCTACAACCTGGCACATTCTCTTGGATTGGCCGGCTACATCCTCAATTCCTCGTCCGGCGTGACCGTCGAGGTGGAAGGCCCGGACAGTGCCATCGATCAATTTCT
>JAJZIF010000203.1 GCA_021810735.1 Acidobacteriota bacterium | reverse complement strand
TACACCCAGGAGATTTCCGGGCGCAAACCTGGCGGGCTTACCAGAACATTACGGACTTACTGGAATCGGAAGGCGCTACCTGGAAGGATGTCGTCCGGACCACCTGTTACCTCCGCGACATCGAGCGCGACTATGCTGCATTCAACGAAATACGCACTGAGTTCTTTCGGCAACAGGGTCTGGATCCTCTGCCCGCTTCCACCGGGATTCAGGCGATTTTGTGCTGGCCAAGCCTGCTGGTTGAAATGGAAGCCATGGCCATCTTTGAGACGGAGGAGAATTTCTCGTCGGCCCGCGCGGCGGCCAGTAAGCCGCGCAACCCACCATCCGCGCCAACAGCAAGGATGGCATGATGGACGGTGCCGCGCCCAGCGTTTTCGCCAGGAACAGCGGCGTGGATGCGGAGCAGCGAGAGCCAGAGGCATGGAAAGGCTTTGCCCAGCCGGAGTTGAGGCGGGGAATGAAAGGAAGGAACGTCGTGGTCCTGAAAATTCGAAACGGCGCCGCGGCCCTGATCGTTGCGCTGGCTTGCCTCCTGACGCTACCCGCCAGGGCTCAGTCCGCTCCTACCTCAACTCCCGCGAAACAAGCGCCGACCGCCATCCCCTACGCCAACATGCCTCCGGCTGCTGTGCCTTACGGACGCTACCGCAAGCCCTATCAGGACTGGTTCGTGGATTCCTCCACGCTGGAATACTACGGCGCTGCCCGCGAGAGGCCGGACGGCGACCTGGCCGCGCTGAAGACGATCAATATCGGATTTCTGGGGCCGCTGGATGCGAACAACTACGATTCCCCCTATGGAATCGCCATGCTGCGTGGCTCCCAGATGGCCGTTGAAGATGCCAACGCTCACGGCGGCTATCGCGGAAAGTCTTTCGCCCTGAAGGTGCATGACGACCTTCCGCTGTGGGGTGCCTCCTCGATGGCCATCGTAAACATGGTCTACGACGATCATGACTGGGCCATGCTGGGTTCCGTCGACTCCGCCTCCACCCATATCGAATTGCGCGCCACGCTGAAGCTCGAACTGCCGATCATGGATACGGCGACCAACGATCCCACCGTGACGCAAACCCGCATTCCCTGGCTGATGCACAATTTCCCTGACGATCGCCAGCAGGGGTACGCGCTGGCCGACTACGTCTTCAACCAACGCCACTTGAAGCGCGTGGGCATTCTGCAGGGCAACAACCGTTACGGCCGGGCAGGGAAAGATGTATTTTTCGAGACCGCGCGTCGCATCGGCCATCAGCCGCTGGTCGAAGTCTGGTACGCGCCCGACACCACAGATTTTTCTGCGCAACTCGAAACCTTGAAGGCGTCCGGAATCGATGGACTCGTCATCTGGGGAGATGCCTCGCAAGCTGGTTTGGTCCTGAAGCAAATGCGCGCCATGGGAATGCACCAACCGGTATTCGGCTCCAGCCGAATCTGCTATCCGGAAGTCCTGAAAATCGCGGGTCCGGCAGCGGAGGGCCTGGTGATGATCAGCGCCATCAACCCCACCCGCACCGATCCAGCGTGGCAACAATTTCGCCAGCGCTTTCTCGATCGCTTCCACACGGAACCCGATGCGTATGCCGCCTATGCCTATGACGGCATGAATATCCTGATTGCCGCCATTCAGAAGGCTGGTCTTAACCGTGGAAAGATCATGGATGCGCTGCGGCAGTATGAGATGAAGCGTTACCCCGGGGTCAGCGGGATCGCTTTCTTCGACTACACTCTGAACAATATTGCCCCTGTCACCTTCGCCAAAATTCATAATGGTCAGTTTGTGTACTGGCCGGAACAACGCACGGATTGGCACGGGAAACCGGTGTCGTTTTTGCGATGAGCGCTATCGATCACTCTATGTCAAGCCGGGCCCACAGCAACGTAGCAACTATCCTGGCTTCAGCGGCGATGCTTGCTGTTTTTCTACTGCAACCGGCCGCCGGCCGATGGGCTTCGGCGCAGAGCAAAACGAAGACCGCTGTCCCCTACGCTTCCATCGCCACCGATGGCGAAAGTTATGCGGGACCGGGACGGGAATCCGCATACGACCTGACGGAGCCGGTGCTATACATCGGGCTCCTAGCGCCGCTGCGTGGATCAGAGAAGGCCGAAGGAAATGCGCTGGTTGCGGCCGCCAAAATGGCATTGCAGGATGCGACCCAGCGCCCCATGCCCGCAGGACTCCGAGTAAAGCTTGCCATTGGAGATGAAAGCGGACCTTCCTGGGGACACGTTTCAGGCGTGATCCTTCATCTGGTGCTGCAGCAGAATGTGGTGGCACTCATTACCTCCGCCAACGGCACCGACGCCCATGTAAGCGAGCAGGTCGGCAACCGGATCGGCGTTCCCATCCTCACGCTCGCGAACGATTCGACGACCACGCAGATCGACATTCCCTGGATCTTCCGGCTTGGCCCAGGCGATGACCTTCAGGCGCAAATCATGGCCCACAACCTCTACCGCAAACGCGGCCTGAAGAGTGTTCTGTTGATTTCCGATGCGGACCACGACGGACGGGGTGGCAACGCGGCGATGCAAGAGGCTGCCCGCTCGATGGGCGCGCCTGCTCCCGATGAGCTTGTTCTCGATCCTCTCCATCCGGCTTTCGCATCTGTCCTGGCGCGGATTCACATGAAACCTCCGCAGGCAATTGTTCTCTGGACGCGAGCGGACATCGCAGAAAATGTGTTGTCATCCCTCCAGAATGACGGCATTCACGCGCCTATCTATCTATCGCAGCAGGCGGCCCAGGCAGGTTCCGGATTGGCCTTTTCCGGGCAGGCTGGGAGTACTCCGACGTCAGTTGGCGTCTGGACGGTTGTAGCGGACGGACGGAACGTGGCCGCGAGAGAGAGTTTTGTCAGCCGTTATCTCCAACAAACGGGAAGCTCTCCCAGCGCCGCCGCCGCCGAAGCCTACGATGCCGTCTGCCTGACGGTGCGCGCGTTGCGTGCCGCCGGCCCGAATCGCGCTCGCGTGCGCGACCATTTGGCGATGGTACGAGATTTTCCCGGAGTCTCAGGAACCATCACCTTCGATCGCGAAGGCAACAATGTTAAGCAAATTCATCTCGTCGCTCTGAATCAGCAAACAACTTTGACCGTCACTGGAGACTCCCCGAAATGATGCAGTCCATTCTCAGCGGCGACATGTATGACGCCATCATTGTTGGCTCTGGAGCCGGCGGCGGCATGGCTGCATATACCCTGACGCGCGCCGGAGCCAAATGCGTGATGCTGGAAGCCGGGGACTGGTATAACACGGCCAAGGACTCCAAATGGCTGGAGTGGGGCTACGATGCACCGCACCGGGGCGCCTCCAAAACTCCGTTCGGCCCCGGAGGATTTGAAGCCGTCGTCGGAGGCTACAATGTCGAGGGCGAACCCTACACCTGTGCTACAGGAACCGATTGGAAATGGTTTCGCTCCCGCATGTTGGGGGGACGTACCAATGCCTGGGGTCGCATCTCGCTGCGCAATGGCCCGTACGACTTCAAACCGTACAGTCGCGACGGCAAGGGCTTCGACTGGCCCATTACCTATGAGGAACTCGCGCCGTATTACGACAAGACGGAAGAATTGATCGGCGTCTTCGGCTCCCCCGAGGGGATGGAGAACCTGCCAGATGGAAAATTTCAGCCGCCACCGGCTCCCCGTTGCTACGAACTTCTCGTGCAAAAGGCCTGCAATGACCTGAAGATTCCCTGCATCCCCTCTCGACTGGCGGTCCTCACGCGCTCTCTCAATGATCGTCCTGCCTGCCACTATGTTTCCCAGTGCAATCGCGGCTGCCGGATGGGATCGAACTTCTCCTCGCCGGACGTGCTGCTGTATCCGGCGCAGCTCACAGGGAACCTTGAAATCCGTTGCGGGGCGATGGCGCGGGAAGTCCTGACGGGTCCTGACGGACGCGCCACGGGCATTTCCTATATCGACAAGAAATCCGGCGAGGAAGTTCGGGTGCGCGGGAAGGTGATTGTTCTGGCGGCAAGCGCCTGCGAAACTACGCGACTGCTGCTGAACTCCCGCAGTCCACGCTTCCCCGACGGCCTGGCCAATTCCAGCGGACTGGTAGGCCGCTATCTGATGGATTCCGTCATGTCCGACGTAACCGGATGGATTCCATCGATGATGAATCTGCCTGCCCATAATGAAGACGGCGTCGGTGGAATGCATCTCTTCATGCCGTGGTGGAACTACCAGCAACAGTTGCAGGGGAAACTCCCATTTTCACGCGGCTACCACGTTGAAATCGGCGGCGGCCGACGCGGCATGCCAGCTCCAGGATTGTTGACTGGATCCGAAACCTTGCTGGGCGGCGGCTATGGCTTGGCCCTGAAACAGCGAAGCCGCAGCCTGTATGGCTCGCTCGTCGGCCTTCAGGGGAGAGGAGAAATGATTCCCAACCAGCAAAGCTACTGCGAAATCGACAAAACTGCCGTGGACAAGTGGGGCATTCCCGTCCTGAAATTCCACTTCCAGTGGAGCGACGAAGAGCTTCACATGGCCCGGCATATGCAGGAAACGTTTCAGCAGATTGTAGCGACGATGGGCGGCAAGGCCATTGAGTCCTATGGGGCGGATCAAAAATGGGGAATTTCCGCGGGTGGACAGGGTTTTCACGAAGTGGGCGGCGCGCGCATGGGCAACGATCCGAACACCAGTGTGCTCAACTCCCACTGCCAGGCCTGGGACTGCAAGAATCTTTTCGTCACCGACGGAGCGCCATTCGTCAGCCTGTCGGACAAGAACCCTACTCTGACGATTTTGGCCCTGGCGTGGCGCACCTCCGAATATATCGCCGCGCAGGTCCATGTACAGAACGTGTAATCGAGACAAGTCACTCAGGAAAGGCTAATGAGAGACACAGTAGAACCATCAACTCGGACGAACAGGACCCTTCGCTTCCAGCGGCGTGCCATGCTGAAAATGATGATGGCCCTTCCCATGGTGGGGCTTCTACCTCTCTCGTCATTCGCCGCTGAAGTAGCCAAATCGCTCCCCAATGGTCCCACACTGCCGGAGGATTCGACTCCCTGGAAGCTCCGGGTTCTGAGTCCCCACGAGTGGACCACCGTCGGCGTGCTCAGCAACTGGATCGTTCCCGCGGACGAAATTTCCGGCAGCGCCACCGATGCGGGAGTGCCTGAATTTATCGACGACTGGCTGGACTTTCAGCGCGGCGACCTTCTGGTGGCGATTCGCCAGGGACTGGCCTGGCTCGACGCCGAGTGCAACCGCCGCTACAAACAGAGTTTCGTGGATTGCGCTTCGGACGAGCAACAACAAATCCTCGAACGTATCGCATGGCCGCAAAAAGCCGCGCCGGACGATGCCCGCGCCGTCGCATTTTTCAACCAGTTTCGCGATCTGACGCTCAGCGGCTTCTACACTAGCGAGATGGGAATCCGCGATCTGCCGTATGTCGGCAATGAACCGCAGACGGAATGGAAGGGTTGCCCACCCGCGGTATTGGCCAAACTGGGGGTCTGACGCGCCACTTTGCCATCAGAAGCAATCCAAGAGACCCATACATGAACCGCGTCCGATTGGATGGCGGAAAGCAGCAGGCCGAGGAAGCAAATGGACAGACTACCGGGTGGACGTTTCGACCGGGCAAGCTTTGCCGCCACACATGGCGGAGATGAACCCCTTGCCTTCGGTGACGGTATAAATGCGGTCGACGCCAGGTAGCTTCAGCGTTTCCTTCGCTCCGCTTGGCCAGTGGATGTCAACGTTGTCGATGGAGGTCGCGTCTCCAATGCTAAAATCATCTTCTACACCATGCTGGCAGAAGTTCTAGAGCATATTAGATGGTGTAGAGTAGCAGAGGCGATGATCCGCGACATGAGATGCCATGGCGCGAGCATATTCGGATGACCTGCGAAGGAAGCTGCTGGAGGCTCACGACCGAGGTGAGGCCAGCCTGGCGGAGTTGGCCGTGCGTTTTGGCGTGAGCCGAGGTTGGGCGTGGAAGATTTCCGCGGCCCGCAGGCGCAGCGGTCAAGTGGAACGGCGGTCCTACTGGCCCGGTCCGCGCAGCCGACTCAACGAGGAAGTGTTGGCCGGGCTGTTGACAGACAACGCCGAATGGACGCTGCGGGAGTTGCAGTCGGCGCTGAAAAAGCAGACCGGGTTTGGCTTCAGCACTCCCTATTTGTGGCTGCGCTTGAAGCGGATGAATTTCCGGCTGAAAAAAGTCGCTCCACGCAGCCGAGCGGGACACGGAAGCCAACCAAAAACGGCGCGCCGAGTTCCTTGAAAAAATCCGTGCGACCTCGCCGGAACGCTTGATTTATCTGGATGAAAGAGGGGTCACTGGAATGCTCTCGCTGTGGAAGAGAGGGATCGTGCTTTGAACGACGATATCGTGAAAGTAGCCAACAAAATTGACCAACTTGCGCGAACTGCCAGAGCGCAGGATTTATCTCTGTTGTTGTCGCAATCCGAATTAGAGCGAGTTGGCAAGATTGCTCTGATCATTGAACGGTTGGAGCATGGAGATTATCTGATTGGTTCGGGTCCATACACGCAAGGAGTCTATTCAATCATGGCCGACGAGGTCGTTCTGGGGCGATTGGCGCCTCCAATGGAAGACCCATTGGACAAGCCCGTTGACATTTTTTGTCACGATGTTCCATGTCTGGTCCCCCGTGAAGTGTCCAGGTACCACGCAATGGTTTTTAGGTTAGGCGACGAGCGAATGCGCTATTTTGTCCGGGACCTTGGCAGCACCTGCGGAACGTACGTGAATGGGGAACGACTCCGAACAGAGCCGGATAAAGAACCAACTGCGGAACTGAAACCCGGAGATGTCATCTCACTTGGTCCATCACACATCAATTAATATGTTTTCGTCCGGCTCTAGACATCGTCGTCATCTAGTACTACAGTTGTAGATATTGATCGGGTAGGAGTTGCCGGAAGCAATCAGGCAGGGGAGATTCGCGTTTTCGGTAGTGGTAGAAGATGGCCAGGAGTTGGTGAGCCC
>JAJZIF010000202.1 GCA_021810735.1 Acidobacteriota bacterium | reverse complement strand
GAACTCTGAACTTCGGCAATCTGAGCGCTCCCATTCCCCGGAAGCAGAGTCGCCGCCGCGAATAAGAGAATGATTGCAATCCATTGCTTTCGCCGCATAGAACCTCCATTGGACTCAAACCCTCGGAGTGTAAGGCATTGCAAAGGGGCTTGCAAAAAGTGGCCCGCCTGGACTCCGCGCGTGCGGGGCTGAAAGCTTGCCCGTGCTAAAGCCACGGATGTTTGAATGGTCCGCGCGCAACCCGAGGCCCGACTGCTTTTCGGGGCATCAACCCTGGTTACTAGAAAACCTTTTCTCGCCCGGATTGTCCACTCCGGCCCCAGGTTATGTCAGGGCGATGCGGCATAACCGCGGGCCATTTTGTTGGGACGGTCCCGGAAAAGGTGAAAGCCCTGTGTACCCGAACCAGTTGCTCAGCAGATCCCCTGGTGTCGGGCAAGTCACGATTGGTTCGCGTTCCAAGAAAAATGTTGACAACCGAGGTGCGCGGCGGATTATTATGATCCCCGAATGTAAGCGGCTACAGGCGAGCAACCTTTATTATCGTCCTCAGGAAAACGTTTTAAAAGGCGCCGCCAGGCATTCGAACCGAAGACCGAAGTGAAAAGCGCAAGCGAGATAGTAGAGCTGCGCAACATCGGAGCAGTGCAACAGGCATTGAAAGCATTCGGAGGCAAAAATGAAGCGACTTCAGATGGTCTGGGCATTGTCCTTCCTGACGTGCCTGTGCATATCGTCTCTTCCGGCAAAAGCGCAGACGGTCTATGGTGGCATAGCGGGTCTGGTACTCGACAACGTGGGAGCGGTTGTTCCCGGCGCCAAAATCGAGGCAATAAACGAAAAGACCGGGGTAAAGTTTCAGACGGTTGCAACGTCTGCCGGTATCTACCGCTTTCCGGAATTGCCGCTAGGTTCCTACACTGTGAACGCAACGGCTCCAGGCTTTCAGCAGTCGTTATCCACCGGTGTCAGAGTGGACGTGCAGATCACCACCTCCCTGAACATAAAGCTGAGCCTGGGCACCGTAGCCCAGACGGTAACTGTGAATGCGAGCGGTCCGCACCTTGAAACCCAGACTTCCGACATCAACGGTTCGATCACTGATCAGGAATATCTCCAGCTGCCGCTTACCCTGGGCGGCGTGGGAGCATTTCGCTCGCCCGAGGCCTTTGAATTTCTCTTGCCCGGCACCACCGGACCGGGCACGGCAAACAACAATTCGAACGGTATCTTCTTCGCTCGAATTGCGGGCGGACAGGCATTCGGAAATGAAGTTTTGATCGACGGCTTGAGTCAGCAGCGCAGCGAAAATGGTTCCTCATTCGACGAAGAAGCGCCCTCGGTCGAGGCCTTGAACGAATTGACGGTCACTCAGGCGATGCCGCCTGCGGAGTACTCGCGTACGACGGGCGGCATTGAGAATTTCGTCACCAAAAGCGGCACCAATCAGTACCACGGCGACGTGTACGATCTGGTGCGAAACACTGCTTTGGACGCCAATCTCTGGTTCAACGGGGGATACAAGGCCATTACCTGTACCGGCGCAAACGATACTCCCGCCTGTCGCAGTACATTCGCCACGCCGGTAGACCGCAAGAACGACTACGGCGTTACCCTGGGCGGTCCGGTTTGGATACCCAAGGTCTATAACGGACACGATAAGTTGTTCTTCTTCTTTAGCTGGGAGCAGTTGCGCTACAACCTGGGAGCGACCACCCAGACCACCGTACCAACTGCGCAGGAGAAGGCCGGCGACTTCTCCAACCCCGCAATCTTCCAAACCAATAAGGTGCTCGGTACCAATCCCTGCGACGGGACCCCGATCTACCAGGGGCAGATTTTCGATCCGCGAACCACGAGAGTAGTGACCTTGGGAAACGGCTCCAGTATCCCTTGCCGCACCGCATTCCCCGGCAATAAAATTCCCTTGACACGATTCTCCAGTGTCGCAAGAGCGCTCATGGCGTATTTTCCCGCGCCTACGAACAATCAGGTATTTAACAATTTTTCGTTCTCGAGTGCTTCTCCGATCACCAATACGACGGATACCATCCGCATCGATGCCAACATAACTCAAAAGAGCAAGCTCTGGAGTTCCTACAGCTCGCGCGACAACAACCGGATCGCCGGAACGCCACAAATCCTTCCCTACCCCATCGATCCGAATACCTGGAAGCAGGATTTTGAAACGCACTTCTGGCGTATCGGCTGGGATTATTCCTTCACTCCCACGGTGCTGAACAACTTCATTTTCGGCTCCAACCGGAGCAACAGTAAGAACTTCGCGGTCCCCATCTTGACCGGAACCGACTGGATGAAGCAGCTGGGCATTGGGAATGCCGTTTCCGACAACTTCCCTGTGGTTGATAACGGGTTTACGGACCAGGAAGGAATGCCCAACAACGGCGACAACATCGACAACGGACTGAGGTTGGACGAGAGCGTGGCGTGGGAAAAGGGAGCTCACAACGTTACGGTCGGCGTAGATCTTCGTTATCAGCAGTATTCGCCAATCAATGGAAATTCTCCGCAGATTGGTTTCTGCACCGGGCAGACCGCTGCGGATCCAAACCAGCCCTTGTCGGGTAACGGACTTGCCAGCGAGTTGCTGGGGGATGCCTGCGGCGGAAGTCAGAACCTCTATTACCATCAATCGCGCTGGATTTCCTGGTACTATTCCGGGTTTATCCAGGACAACTGGCAGGTGAACCAACAGTTGACCCTCAACCTGGGACTGAACTACAGCGTCGACGTTCCGCGCCACGAGGCGCTCAACGATACATCCAACTTCAGCAAGACGGCCATCGATCCGGAGTACAACGTTCCGGGCGCGTTAGTGTTTGGCACCAAGTGTCATGGATGTAACACGGCATGGGCCGACACCTGGTTCAAAGACCTGGGACCTCGCCTGGGTTTTGCTTATACACCCGCCTTCCTGGATAACAAAACGGTGCTTCGCGGCGGCGGCGGGATTCTCTACGGGCCACTGCAGTACGACGATTTTGGGGGGGCGATGGATGCGGGCTACAAATCCAATCCTACCTTCCCATCGAAAAACGGGTTCGATCCATCCTTCCAAATCGATAACGGGTATCCGGCGTTCAAGCAGCCGCCGAACCTGGATCCCGGTCAGTTCAACGGATCCTATCTGCCGGGCTCCTATATCGAACGGCGCGCCGGGCGTCCGGCCATGATTTCCAACTTCGACCTGCAGGTGCAGCAGCAACTTGCCCATGACCTCGTGATGACGGTGGGTTGGACGGGAAGCGTCGGGCAAAACCTGCAGGCGAATGTGCAGAACATCAATAACATCGGTTTGAATCAAATCAGCCTGGGCGACGAACTTAGCAGTCCGTTGCGCGGCAATAAGTATGGCGTCAAGGAACCCTTCCCTGGCTACTTCAAGCTTTGGGGCGATGGAGTCCAGGTGCAGCAGGCATTGCGGCCTTTCCCTCAATACGATTTCATCGATTCAGGGTGCTGTCTTGAGAATCCAGGACATTCCAGCTACAACGCATTGATGGCAACGCTGGCGCATCAGTTCAAAAATGGCGTGGAGCTTCAGGTTTCCTACACATGGTCCAAGAACATTACCGATGCGGACAGCATTCTGCCGAACACCAATCCTGGAATTCCGCAGGTCCAGAATCCAGCGGATCTCCATCAGGAGAAGTCGATCAGCATTCAGGACATTCCTCAGACGCTGGTCATCAGTTACCTGTACGACCTGCCGTTTGGACGAGGCAAGCCCTTCCTGAACAACGGCCGTCTTCTCGACGCGGTTGTCGGCGGATGGGAGCTGGGCGGAATTCAACGGTATCAGGACGGACAACCTCTTGGCTTCTGCTGCGCCAGTGGTATTCCTGGATGGGAAAACGCGATACGATACAACCGCGTTCCGGGTTCACATATTGCGAGCGCCGCTTACCGGCGGGGTGGGCAAAAAGCGCTCAATCCGTTCGCAATCGGCTCGGGGACCAATCCTGAGTTGAACAGTATGTTCAACGGTGCGGTCAATAATCCGGCATACGCGACCAATCCCGCGGCACCGGCCTTTGTCGACCAGAACCTCGAGCTTTATCGCCATGGAGGAGCGTACCACTTGGGCAACACGCCTCGCATCACGGGTACCGTGCGAACGCCGCCATACTATGAAGAGGACTTCAGTGTAATGAAGACGCTGGCCATACGAGGGACCACGAATTTCGAGCTAAAGTTCGACATTCTGAATGCACTGAACCGGCACTCCTTCGGCACTCCGGACAGCAATCCGAACGACTTTCTCTTCGGGGTGCCGACCTTTAGCCAGGAGGCTCCGCGGGCAATTCAGGTAACTGGCAAGGTCAACTTCTGAACGGTTGTTATACGCAGTGTCCGGGGCAGGTGCGGATGTCAGCTCCTGCTCCTCTTCCTTTCTCATGGAACGCAGCAATTCGCGCCTGGATCAAATTGACAGGATTTTGCTGAGCGCGAAAAATCGTGTTATATGCGGAGAAATGTTCGCGTAAAAGCGAGAGCGGTCCAAACCATGATCGTCGGCATCACGCTCTTTGCCTGCACATCTGTTGTTGGCGCCCAGAGCGCGACCTACAAGCAGGGAATGGCCGCTTACGAAGCGCACCAATACTCCCAGGCTGCGTCTTTGCTGGCCACGGCTCCGCAGGAGGGGGCGCCGGGCGAGACCGACGCGATGCTCTATAGGGCCATGGCATTGATTCACCTATCTCGTCTGCCAGAGGCGGAAAGCGCGCTTCACGCCTATCTAAACCACCATCCAGATTCATTCGAAGCGTTAGTGGCATTGGGAGCGGTGCAGCAGCAGGAAGACAAGCCAAGAGATTCGATCCAATCCTTCAATCAAGCCGCCCAGCTACACACCCCCAGTCCCGCGGATTTGAGGGTTGTCGCCCTCGATTATGTTTTGCTGAACGACTACACCGACGCGATACATTGGCTGAAAAAGACGGTGGAATTCGATCGAAACAATGGGCAGGCCTGGTACGATCTGGGGCGCTGTTACTACACTCAAAACCTCTTCAAAGACGCGCAGAACGCACTGGAACGCGCCAACACACTGCTCCCCAACAATGTGAAGGTGCTGGAGAATTTGGGTCTTACCCTCGACGCTGAGAATCTACCGTCGGAAGCGGAAGCGCAATATCGAAAGGCAGTGGATCTGGCGCGCCGGTCTGCTGGTTCAGTTGAACCTGACCGCCAGACACCTGTCGCAAGATCGGACGAGTGGCCCTATCTGAATTACGGCACTTTCCTAATAAGCCAAGATCGGGCCGCTGATGCCGTTCCGCAACTCAAGTCTGCCGTGGCGGCAAATCCGAAATGCGCTCAATGCCACCTGCTGCTAGGGCGGGCTCTTGCCGCAACCGGCAATCTCGCGGCAGGTGTGCACGAACTGGAGCAGGCGGTTTCGCTGGATCCGTCAGATCCCAAGGTGCACTACCAACTCGCTCGCCTGTATCGCCAGGCTGGTGACCGGACCCGCGCACGGCAGGAGTTCGCATTGACCGCCAAGCTGTCGCATAATACGGCGGCTGAGCACGCCCCATGATGCTCGCCGCCTCGGCCGTCGTGCTTTCGCTCGGGTTGCTCGTGTCTGCCTGCTCCCAGGCAGCACAAATAACTGAGCGGCCCGATCCTGCTCAGGCGCACGCTGCTGACGCCGGTAGCAGCGCCGCAATGCGGGCTTTTGAAAGGGTTTTGACAACAGACCCCGCTAATGTGGCCGCGCGAAGAGGCGAGGTAAAGGCGGCGATTGCGCAAGCGCTCTCGCAGCGCGACGCAGGAAAAATGGATGCCGCCCTGGCCACACTGCTACGCGCGAAGGAATATGTTCCCAACGATCCTATTCTTCTTATGGATTTCGGCATTCAGGCCGACTCCATGCGTATTTTTCGAGATGCGGACGCGGCGTTGAGAAAAGCGCACCAGTTTGCGCCATCCAATGCAGAAGTCCTGTATGCCCTGGCGCACGTTGAGCTGGACGAACAGAAAATGCCTCAGGCCGAAGCTGACCTGCGCGCCTATTTAAGAATGCGGCCCGGCGATGCCTCCGCGTGGTATGGCCTGGGGCATTTATTGCACATGATGATGCGCGACGATGAAGCCAAGCGAGAACTGGAGCGGTCCCTCGCATTGCAGCCGCACCAGACAGAAAGCTGGTACGAACTGGGCGAAATTGCGCTTGACCGGCACCAGAATGTCGAGGCGACGAAGGATTTCGAAAAGGTGCTGCAGCGCGATCCGGTACATGGCGGCGCGCTCACAGGTATGGGAATCCTGGCCTTTCATGCAAAGGACTACGCGTCAGCCGCACGATATCTGAGTCAGGCTGTTGTACAGGCCCCGGATTATCCCGCAGCACACCGTTTCTACGCCATGGTGCTCACACGGATGGGCAAGAAACAGCAGGCGATGCAGGAAGAAGAACGAGCACGCACACTGACGAAGAACCAGAACCAGCTCCAAAATGGCTATGCGTTGCTGCCCGACCGGCAGAATCCTTAACTTCCCTCGGAAAGAACCGGCGTTTCCTGAGACTGCAGTGCTGCGGACGCAGCCTTCGCTCAGGGCCGCTTTGGCCCGTCTGACTTGCGAGGGCTCAGGTCCTTTAGACTAGACGCCGATCACGCCGCCGTTGATAGGAGTATGGAGGCGAAATGACGGTCGTCTACCGACACTTGTCAGTCCCGCATCCAGTTGCGATGTTCGACAATGGTCTTCGGTTCGTACGTCTTGCCCTTGGCGAGACGCTTTTGTTCGCGACGGCTGGTCCAGAGAACCAGCGGCCCAAGGACCCAGGTCATCGCGCGGGTGAGGGTGCCGAACTCGCATTCGATGTCCTTTCGCAACGCGCGGATCTGCTCGCTCACCGCCGCATTGCTGCTGGGGAGTTGCCTTTCCATCGCCCACAACAGACCGCTGTAAGCCGTCTGGATGGAGCGGACCTCCCACTTGAAACGCTCGCGAATTCGCGGATCGGCATCGTTTTTGTACCGCATCCAGCCTT
>JAJZIF010000201.1 GCA_021810735.1 Acidobacteriota bacterium | reverse complement strand
GCCATAATGATGGAAATAGCCATAAGAGGATCCTGAATGTTTCTGTTTCGCCGCTGGGGGACAAGAACCCATCGGAGGAAGAGCGTTATTTTCTGGTGTTGTTCGAGGATGTTACAAAGATTTCCGGCCCAGGGGAGAAGCTCACAGCCAAGCCTGGCACGGCGAAGGGCCGGGAAT
The DNA here is from genome assembly GCA_021810735.1 of Acidobacteriota bacterium. The sequence continues at coordinate 6,891 of JAJZIF010000201.1, read as the reverse complement.
TCACGCGCCTGAAGCAGGAACTTGCCGCTACGCTGGAATCCTTGCGCGCCGCCACCGAGTCGGAAGATGCCGTCCGGGAAGAATTCCAATCGGCGAACGAGGAAATACTGTCGGCGAATGAGGAACTGCAAAGCACCAACGAAGAACTGGAAACCTCCAAAGAAGAGCTTCAGTCCGCCAATGAGGAACTGAACTCGCTCAACAACGAGCTTGGCCACAAAAACGCCGAACTCCACGATTTGAACAACGATCTCTCGAACTTCCTGAACAGCACAAAGATTCCCGTTGTCATGCTGGACCGCAATCTGCGGATACGGCGTTTGACTCCCAGCGCGGACCAGTTGGTGAAGGCGGTTTCCTCCGATGTGGGCCGGCCGATCGCGGACATTCGGCTCAATATCAAAGTGCCGGACCTGGAAGAGATGATCGCGAAGGTGCTGGAGAGCCTGCAGTCGGTGGAGCGCGATGTACAGGACCTGCAAGACCGCTGGCATTCCTTGCACATCCTGCCTTACCGGACGATGGATAACAAGATCGATGGCATTGTGCTGGTGCTGCTGGATATCGACACAATGAAAAGCGCCAACGAGCGGCTCCGGCGTTCGGCTGAATTCCTCCGCGGAATGATCGATACGGTAAGAGAGCCGCTGCTGGTGCTCGATGCGGAGCTTCGAGTCATCGCAATCAATAAGTCTTTCCAGAGCACTTTCAAGGTTTCGCCGGACCAGACAGTCAACCAACCCTTATTCAAGCTGGGCAATGGGCAGTGGAACATCCCCAAGTTACGCGAGTTGCTGGAGGAAGTCCTGTCCAAACGCCAGCCCGTGGCGGATTTCGAGGTGGAGCATGACTTCGAGAATCTGGGCTGCAGAAAGATGCTGTTGAATGCCCAGACGCTTTTCCAAACGAATGACCGGCAGCCGATGATCCTGCTTGCCATCGAGGACATCACCGAGCGCAAACTCGCCGAAGCAGCTTTAATCAAATCCGAGAAACTGGCCGCCGCGGGACGACTGGCCGCTACGCTGGCGCATGAGATCAACAATCCCTTGCAAGCGGTCACGAACCTGATGACTTTATTGCAGGGGTCTGCGAAGTTGGACGAGCAGGACCGAGTCTATGCGACGATGGTGGTCGAGGAACTTGACCGCGTAACGGAGTTGACCCGTCAATCCTTAAGTTTTTTCAGAGAGAGCGCGGCACCCAAAGCGGTCGACATCGAGGAGGTGCTCGAAGGCGTCTTAAACCTGTACAGCAAACGGATCGAAGCGAAAGGGATCACCGTAAGGAAGCAGTATCTGACAAGCGAGACAATCAACAGCTATCCGGGCGAGATTCGTCAGGTATTCGCGACCCTCCTGGTGAACGCGATGGAAGCTACCAAGACAGGTGGAACCATTGCCATCCGCGTTCGCGGATCGTCCCATGGGAGCAAGCCAGCGATGCAAGGCGTTCGGATCGTCATTGTCGACAGCGGTGTCGGAATCCCGGCGCATGAGGAGGTCCGTATTTTCGAGCCATTCTTTACCACCAAGGGAGAGCAAGGGATCGGCCTCGGCCTTTGGGTTGCCCAGGGGATTGTAAGCCGACTTGGCGGCTCGATCCGAATGCGCAGCAGCGTGCGCCCGGGCAAGTGCGGTACTTATTTTTCGATTTTCCTTCCCAGCCGAATGCCGAATGAGGTTTAGAGAGGCTCTCCAGTCGCTATAGAGCGAAAGACGCCTGCAATTTGTATTCTGCATCGACAGGAGAATTGCTCTAGTAATTTGCGGCGGCGCCGACTGCGATCCGCGTGCGCGGATCGAGTTGGTCGCGCAGGCTGTCGCCGATGAAGTTGAAGGAAAGCACGGCGAGCATGATGGCAATGGCAGGGAAGATGACCATGTGCGGAGCGTCGAACAAATGCGCGCGTGCATCGTTCAGCATGACTCCCCAGCTGGGCATGGGCGGCGGCACGCCGAGGCCGAGGAAGCTGAGAGTGGCTTCGGCAAGAATCGTGCCCGCCATTCCCATCGCAGCCTGGACCATCACGGGCTGGATAATATTCGGCAAAATATGGTGGGTGAGTATGCGCAGGTTGGTGGCGCCCATGGCACGCGCCGCCTCGACAAATTCACGTTCCCGCACGGCCAGGACCTGGGCCCGCACCAGCCGCGCGTAACCCACCCATCCGGTGATCGAAAGCGCAAGGATCAAGTTGGTCATGCCTGGGCCGAGAAATGCCACCAAGGCAATGGCGATCAGAATACCGGGCAGCGCCATAAAGGTATTCATGACAAGAACGTTTAAGAACGCATCGAGCCAGCCGCCGTAGAATCCGGCAATGGAGCCGAGAAGCAGGCCGAGAGCAAGCGCAATACTGACCACGGAGGTGGCCACCAACAGAGAAATGCGGGTACCGAAAATGACCCTGGACAGGATGTCGCGGCCCAGTTCATCGGTGCCAAACCAATGGGCAGCGGAGGGTGACTGCAGGCGGGCGTGCAGATGGATGGCGGCGGGATCGAACGGCGCAATCCAAGGCGCAAAGATCGCCAGCACGATGAAGATCGCCAATATAACGATCCCGAACATCGCGAGTGGCTGGAAGCGCAAAGAATGCATCCAAGCGATTGTAATTGAGAGCGCCACCGCTCGATGATCGGAAAAGCAGCCGGACGCGGATTGGAGCATTCTTAAGCGAATAAGACAGCAGAAGGCAAGACTCCAGTGGTATCGTAAAAGCATTGATTTCATAGGGTTCCCTAGGGGAAGCAAGGATTGGGATGACCAGCGGAGAAGCTCCCGACCTTTTCAGGTACTCGCCTTGGTGGAGAAGTCGACCGCCTACCGAGATTCAATTTGTGGCCGAAACATAGGACGCGCGTGTGATTGACTGGCAACAACAAATTCTTATCGTCTCTCCTTTCTTTTACCCAGAGTTGATTTCCACGGGAAAGGCAAATCAACATCTCGCGGAAGCCTTTGTGGCGGAGGGTCACGGGGTGACCGTGGTGTGCTCCCATCCTCTATATCCAACGTGGGTACCTGTGGCGAGCGACGCGGAGATTGAGGGTGTGACCATCCTGCGCGGCGGGGCGGGAGTTCGCTATCCCAAGACGATGCCGCTGCGGCGATTGGTGCTGGAAGCATGGTTTGCACAGTTCACCGCGCGCCGCGTGTGGCGCTTGCGCAGACATGTGGACGTTGTGGTCAGCATTCTTCCGCCGAGCCTGTTTGTTTTGTTCCTCGACATCCTCTTACCCAAGCGCGTGCGACGGGTGGCTGTTGTCCACGATTTGCAAGGAATTCTCGCGGCACAAGAGAAGAGTTTTGCGCGCCGCGCGATCGTTCGGATGATCCATGCCGTGGAAAGCCGCGTCTTCCGCTCGCAGGATTTGTGCATCTTCTTTTCCGGGGACATGGCGCAAACCGCGCAGCGTTCCTACGGGCTCGATCCGACAAAAATCGCGGTGCAATATCCTTCCATTACGCTGACGGCGATCGATGAGTCGATCGACGCAATGCCGAGTGGCAGCCGCCTGGAAGCGCTGTTCCCGCCGGAGAAACCGCACGTCGTCTATTCCGGCGCGCTCGGCTACAAGCAGAACTCTCAGCAATTGGTTGCCTTGCTGCAGGCGGCAGCAGAACGCCACCCGGATGTTCAATTTCACGTGCTTTCCGGTGGCCCGTTTTTCGACAGTTTGCGGGCTCGCTACAAACAGCGACAGGGACCGCGCGTTCAGTTTCATCCGCTGGTTGCGGAGCGGGACCTGGCGGAGTTGTACGCGCGCTCGGCGATCCAGATCATTCCGCAGTCGGAGGGCACGGAAAGCGCTGCATTGCCCTCGAAGCTGCCGAACCTGCTGGCTGCGGGAGTTCATCTGCTGGCCATCTGCAGCGAAGGCAGCGAAGTGGAACGCATGATTCGCCTGGCCGGGACCGGCTCCATTGCAGCCCGATGGGAAGAGGAATTGTTCTTGACGCGCCTGAATGAAGCGCTGGAGATTGTGCGGCGGGAGCCGGCGTCGGCGCGACGCGCCCGAGTGAGGCCGCTGCTCGATCAGTTTTCCATTACGAATATGGTGCGGCTGGCGACTGGAGAGAAGGCGATGATGGCCGCCGCGACGATACAACGCGAAGCGCTGCGGGAAGCTGCGACGGTCCGCAGCGAGGTCCGCTGAATGAAGGTTGGAGCGCCGGCATGAACCTTCGAACATGCGTGATCTTTGGAGGTACCGGATGTATCGGCACCCATATCGCCAAGCACCTGCTGGAACATACGCAGGTAGAGCGCATCTATCTTGCCGACATTCGTCCCCTGCGGGATGAAGGCTACGTGAAACCGCTGCTGCGCTGGACAGAGCAGACGAGTGGCGCGCAGCCACGCGTGATGTATATAGAGTGCGATGTGCGTCTGCCGCTCGATGGTGTGCCACTTCCGCAGCAGGCGGACCTGATCGTCAATTTGGCCGCTGTGCATCGTGAGCCTGGACACGAGCCCAACGAATATTACGAAACCAACCTGCCGGGCGCGGAGCATATTTGCGCGTATGCCACGCACGCCGGATGTCTTCGGATTGTTTTTACCAGCAGCATCTCTCCGTATGGGTCGAGCGACGCCGCCAGGAATGAGGATTCGCTGACCATTCCCGAGACGGCGTATGGCGGTTCGAAGCTGGTGGCGGAAAAAATTCATGCAGCATGGCAGCATGCCGATCCTAACCGGCGGCTGATTGTGCTGCGACCTGGGGTCGTGTTCGGGCCGGGAGAACATGCCAATGTCGCCCGGCTGGTTCGCAGCCTGGAGCGCGGGTACTTTGTCTATATGGGGAATCGCTCGACACGCAAGGCCGGAGTCTACGTGAAGGAGCTGTGCCACGTGGTGCAGTTTGCGATCGAACACCAGGAGCGAACCGGAGAGCCGATTTTGCTGTGGAATGTTTCCATGGATCCGCCGCCAACGCTGGAGGAGTTTGTGAACGCAATTTGTTCTTCAATGAAGTATCGGCAGCCGCGATGGTCCGTGCCACGCAATCTGCTGGTAGGCGCGTCCTATCCTGTGGCGGGAATCGCGCAATTGTTTGGAATTCATACATCGGGGAATCCAGTGCGGATGAGAAAGCTTTCGCAGTCCACGTTTATTGAGCCAAAACGGCTGCGCGACGCTGGATACTGCTTTCGATACACGCTGGAGCAGGCCATGACGGATTGGAAACAGGATGCGCCGGAGGATTTTGACTTGCATGGTGGGATGAACAACAATTCAACCCACAAGGCCCGGTCGTAGATGATGACGCGGGTCGAGATTCGAGAAGGGGTCATGCATTCGGCCAGTCGGGTCTTCATCGCAGGCCATCGCGGTTTGGTGGGTTCGGCGATCTGCCGCCAGCTTACAGCCGCGGGATATGACCGACTGTTGCTGCGGACGAGCGGGGAACTCGATTTGACGCAGCGCGGCGCGGTGTGGAATTTCTTCAAGAGCGAGCGGCCGGAATATGTCGTGCTGGCTGCGGCGAAGGTCGGAGGAATCCACGCCAACAGCACCTACCCGGTGGATTTCATTCGCGACAATCTGCTGATCCAGTCGAACGTGATTGATGCCTGTTATGAATTTGGCGTGACGCGATTGCTGTTTCTGGGTTCCAGCTGCATTTATCCCAAGCTGTGTCCCCAGCCAATTCGCGAAGAGTATTTGCTAACTGGGCCGCTGGAGCCGACGAACCGTCCCTATGCCGTGGCCAAGATTGCGGGGATCGAGCAATGCTGGGCGTACAACCGCCAGTATGGAACGAAGTTTCTCGCGACAATGCCGACAAATCTTTACGGAGCTGAAGACAATTTCGATTTGGCAAGTTCCCACGTGTTGCCGGCGCTGCTGCGCAAAGTAGCGACCGCCAAGGCAACCGGCAGCAATCAAGTTGAGGTGTGGGGCACGGGCACTCCGCGACGAGAATTTCTTTATAGCGACGATCTGGCGGAGGCGTGCATCTTCCTGCTGCAGCTGCCAGCGGAGAAATTCGAGACGTTGTTGCGGCAGGATGTTCCGCCACTCATCAACATCGGTGTGGGAGAGGACATCAGCATCCGCGGATTGGCGGAGCTGATTTGCCGGATTCTCGAATACAAGGGTTCGTTGACATTCAACACCGCGCAGCCGGACGGCACGCCGCGGAAGCTGCTGGATGTGAGCCGAATGCGCGCGTTGGGCTGGACCGCGAGGACCAGCCTCGAAGAAGGCATTCGACGGACGTATGCAGCGATGAAAGACAAACCAGGTTCGGGCATTGTCTAGGGTTCAGTGACGGCGATCGGCACTCGAAAACAAGCTCGAAGCGAATTCGCAGACAGAAGATGAAAAGGTGTGCCATGCGTTTCAAGAATTCAGTTCTATTGCTGACTGCGTTGTTTCTGGTGCTGAGGTGCACCGCGAGGGCGCAGAACTTCACCATGAATGAGTCGGAGCAGCGCGCCGCGGCGGAGCTTCTTCAGGCCACGAACGAGGACCGATCCACGCGGGGATTGCAGCCGGTGCGCGAGGATCCCATGTTGATGAAGGCCGCGTGGGAACACGCGCAGCGCATGGTGGAATCTGGAACGCTGACGCATCGGGTTGCGGGCGAGCCGGACCTGGTGGTCCGCATTCAGCAGACGGGATTGCATTGCAGCACGGCGGCGGAAAATGTCGCGGAAGCTCCCACGGCTGGGCAAATCAACGATGAGTGGATGCATTCGCCGCCGCATCGCGCGAACCTGTTGGATCCGCGGTTGAATGCGGTGGGGATTGCGATTGTCAGAAAGCGCGGCGAGCTGTACGCGGTGGAAGATTTTGCGCGTGCGCTGGTGTCGCTCACACGTCCGCAACAAGAGAACCAGGTGGCATCACTGCTGGCCTCGCTTGGCTTGCGGGTG
>JAJZIF010000200.1 GCA_021810735.1 Acidobacteriota bacterium | reverse complement strand
GTTGCCGAGTCTGGATGCGTCGCTGGCCCGCGCACGCAGGCGCAATGGACGGCAGTTGGCACAGGGAACGGATGAAAATCGCTTCGAGGGCGAAGGGCGCGCTTTCTATGAGCGAGTTTTTTTGAAGTATCAGGAAATTGGGGCCCGGGAAAATTTGCGTGTGGTCACCATCGCGGAAGATGCGTCGGTCGAGACGATTGAAAAGCGTATCGTGGAAATTGTCGAGGGGCGACTGACGCGTAAAACCTCATCGTAATGGATCGAATTTCGACGCTACCAGTCCCCTGCTTCCTTCCATGGCCACGCAAGCCCCAATTACGAGCCCCGTCGAATCCGCAGGACAGTCGCAAGTTCGACCGGAAGGCGAGTTTCGATTCCCGCCCGGCCTCAAGCGCAATCTACCGCTTTATTTGTTTCGACGATTTTTTCGGCCTGGAAATCCCATCCTTCTGTTTGAACACCTGGTGAAAAGCTTCGGCTCCGTCTCGCATTACAAGTTGGGCGGCAGCAACATCGTATTCATCAACGATCCGGAACTGATCCGCGAGATTCTCGTCACGCAAGCTTCCTCCTTTATCAAAGAACGCACGCAGAACCGGATGAAGATTCTGTTGGGCGAAGGGCTGATCACAAGCGAGGGCGAGTTTCACATGCGGCAGCGGCGCATCGCTGCGCCCGCATTTCATCGCCAGCGCATCCAGAAGTACGCGGAGATGATGGCGGAACGCGCCGCGGCCATGCGCGCAACCTGGAAGCCAGGGCAGACATTCGACATGTCCGCGGTCATGATGGAACTGACGTTGGAGATTGTCGCGCGCACGCTGTTCGCGACCGACGTGACTGCCGCGATCCGAGAGATCAATGATGAGGTCAACGTGATCATGCGCCTCTACAATTACCTGATCGCGCTGCCCAAAGCGGAGAACTATCTCCGCTGGCCCATCCCGGGGCTCATACGTTTTCGCAAGGCGCGGGCGCGGTTGGATGCCCAGGTGTATCGCATGATCGCGGAGCGGCGCGCGGCGAATGAAGACCGCGGCGATTTGTTCTCGATGCTGCTGGCGGGCCGAGATGAAGGAGAAGGCACAGGACCGGCCACGTGCGGCGCGCCGGCGACTGGGATGAGCGATCGGCAACTGCGCGATGAAGTCATCACCATCTTTCTGGCCGGATATGAGACGGTAGCGAACGCGCTGACCTGGACATGGTATCTGCTGTCAGAAAATCCGGCCGCCGCGGAGCGGATGCAGCGTGAAGTTGACGATGTGCTTCAGGGTAAACTGCCCACGCTGGAAGATTTGCCCCGCCTGCGCACCACGGAGATGGTGTTTGCGGAATCGATGCGGCTCTATCCCCCGGCCTGGGCCATGGGGCGGCAATCGACGCAGATTGTCGAACTGGGTCCGTACCGGCTGCCTGCGGGTACCTATTTTTTCTTCAGCCAATACATTTTGCAGCGCAGCGAAAAGTTCTATCCCGAGCCATTGCGGTTCGATCCGGAGCGCTTCACGCCGGAGCAGAAAGCAGCGCGACCGCGATTCGCCTACTTTCCCTTTGGCGGCGGCTCCCGCCAATGCATCGGCGAGGCTTTTGCGTGGATGGAAGGCGTGCTAATCCTGGCAACGCTGGCGCAGCGATGGCGCTTTCGCATGGTGCCGGGACAAGCGGTCGACGTGCAGCCAAAAATTACCCTGCGCCCAAAATATCCGATGGTCATGGTGGCCGAGGAACGCACCGCCGAGTCTGCTAGGCTCGAAATGTGAACTTCCGCAGCTTTCTCGGAAATGAAGCGACGGCTCGGCAACTGCAGGAATCTGCCGCATCGGGTCGGCTGTCTCATGCCATTCTGCTTTCCGGGCCACGTGGGGCGGGCAAATATTCGCTGGCGATAGCGCTGGCGCAGACGCTGAACTGCCTCGACCCAGAAACCTACAATGGATTGCCGGACGCCTGCGATGTCTGCCATAACTGCACCCGGATTGCCGCCGCGCTCGATTTGGAGACGCGCGTCGCGGAAGCAACGGAGGCGCGGGAAGACCTGCGCGATGCCGACCGCAAAGATACGCGCATCCTGATCCAGACGCATCCGGATGTTCTGGTGGTACCGCCCGATCCGCCACAAATGCTGGTCAAGGTAGGCCAGGTTCGCTCCCTGATCCACAACGTGCAACGGGCGCCGTCGGAGGGCAAAGGGAAACTCTACATCTTCCCGACCGCCAAGTTTATGAGCGAGGCCGCCAACTCCCTGCTGAAAGTGCTGGAGGAGCCGCCGGAGTACGCGCACCTGCTGCTGCTGGCGGAAAATCCGTCGGACCTGTTACCGACCATCCGCTCCCGATGCAGCCAGATGCGCCTTCATGCTGTCCCCATGGACAGATTGGAGGAGATTCTCGCTCAGCATCACCCGGAATGGCCGCCTGCTCGCCGCACGCTGGTGGCGCGATTGGCGGAAGGCGCGATTGGACGCGCCATATCGTTCCATGCGGATACCTACCTTGCCAGCCGCAAGGATGCGCTGCTCATGTTGCACACGGCCACAGCCGAGCCGGACCACTCGGCGCTGTTCCATGTGACCGAAACATATCGCGCCGGGGCCGAGGGTCAGCAAAAGACCCAGGATTTGCTGCGCACGCTTTCGTTGTTGTTGGAGGACATGATGGTGCTGCAAGCTGGGCAGCCTGAGATGGTGCGCAACATCGACGTGCTGCCGGAACTTCGCCGCCTGGCGGAAAGTGTTTCATTCGACTGGATTGAGCGCGCGGTGCGGCGGATGGTAGAGGTGGAATCCGGCATGCGGCGCAACCTGCTGCGCTCGCTTTCACTCGACGCACTTACAGCAGGCCTGCAACAGCGGTAGGGTATCAGTCCTGCCGGTCCGCAGGATAAAAGAAAACTTCAGTTGGAAAACATATGGTCTTCATCTAGCATCGTATTCATTCAGCAGAATCAAGTTGCTTCAATATCTGTCTTTCATCCTGTATGCCGGGTGCGAAAAGGCCTTGACTTTGCGATCTGTGCCAACGGAATTCCATGCCTCCGACTAAGTCCAAACCGACTGTACACGCCGCAGTGGTCGTTGCGGCCCCGGCCTCGACCCCGGTTCCCGTGAATGCGGCTCCGGAGAGCGATTTTTCTGGGCAACGGCGTCTCATCCGCCCAAGCCTCTCCTTGCGATCAACAGCAGAACGCCAGGCTGCGCTCTTCGGCCACGGTTCCCAGCTTACGGCTCGGTCTGTGCCAGATGGCGCGGCTGAAGACAGCTCCCATGCCGAGGTCTTCTACTTCCAGAAGCAGATTCAGGCACAAACCCGGATGGTTGTGGTGCTGGAGAATGGGGGGGAGCTGGAGGGGGTCATCGAGTGGTACGACCGCTACGCGATCAAATTGCGGAACGTAGGGCGTGGTGCGCGGCAGGATGGCACCCGCACCCGCGTGCTGATCTACAAAGACAGCATCCGTTACATCTACAAAGTGGAAGAAGATCTGCCCCATACGATGTCGTAGGTACATCGATCAAGACGGCAGTCTATTGACTGCGGGCAGCTTTCAAAAGCCGGTCGCGCATAGCCGAGCCCAAGCCAAACGGCGACGGCAACGGGCACACAATTACGTCCGCCCCCATCGCATCGAGAGCACGCAGTCCAGCGAATAACCTCTGCGCCAGTTCTCGATCGTTTTTCCAGCTCCCCCAGGCGTAGCGAACGCCGGAAAATGCCGCGGGCAGCGGCCATCCCGCAGGCAGCATGACGCCGACTTTCCGCGAGCCGCGGGATTGTTCCAACACCGCCCTCAGCCACCCAGTCTGCCTGTCGGCTTTCTCATTTATTTCGATTTCGACCGGAATGAGGCACGCCTTTGGAGCGTAATGGCGTATGTCTACTCCAGGCGAAGGTAAAGATTCCGGCTGCGCGACCGACGCCTGCTGTGCGACCGGCGGCTGATAGAGAACGATCGGGCCGGCAATGGCCTCGATCTCCTCGGCTGCAATTGCGCCGGGACGATAGAGAATCGTCTCCTGCTCGCCGACTTCAATCACGGTGGATTCGACGCCGCACCAAGCCGGCCCAGCATCGAGAACCGCGTCAATCCGGCCATCGAGATCGTCGAGCACATGCTGGGCGGTGGTGGGACTGGTGTGACCGAAGCGATTCGCACTGGGCGCGGCGACAGGAACCTTGGCCGCGGCGATCAAGGCCAGCGCCACCGGGTGTGCGGGCATGCGCACGCCCACCAGTGGGCGGCCAGCGGTCACCGCGGATGGCACAGCAGACTGTTTCGGCAATAACAATGTCAGCGGGCCAGGCCAGAATTTGTCGATCAGAGTATCAATGCGTTGCTGTGTTGGGCCTGGAATACGGACGGCCACCTCGGCAAGCATGCCCCGATCGGCAACATGCACGATCACGGGGTCCCAGGCAGGTCTTTCTTTTGCGAGGAAAATGTCTTCGACGGCGGCAGGATTCAGCGCATCCGCGCCCAGGCCGTAGACAGTTTCCGTGGGAAAGGCAACTGTGCCGCCCGAGCGAAGAACTTCGGCAGCCTGAGCGAGGTCGCGTTGCGCAGCCGGTGATGCGATGGTGTCGGGGGAAACGGTCAGGCGAATTGTGTTTTTTTCTGTCATTTTGTTCCTGAGCATCGCCATTCGCGCAACGCATCCGTTCTTCATCCTAATCTGTTCGTGTACATTCGATTCACCTGGTTTCCTTGTTTCCCGCTGTCCGGTGCATCTGCGAAACTGGTTGCATGGCCCTGGGAACGGTATCCGGCAAGATGGAAACGGAAATCAAAGTACGACTCGCGAACCGTGCTGCTTTTACCGGCCAATTGCCAGCCATGGGGTTTCATTTGCTGACCGCGGAAACCAAGGAGCGCAATGTATTGTTCGATACGCCGGAGAACCGGTTGCGGCAGCGAGGGGAACTGCTGCGCATCCGGCAGTATGGGGACCGATGGATCCTGACGCACAAGGCCCCCGCGGAAAACTCCGCCGCCAGCGCGCATAAGGTACGCGCAGAAACGGAAACGGAGATCGAGGACGGACGTCCCCTAGCTGCTATTTTTGAGCGGCTGGGGTACTGTCCAATTTTTGTGTATGAAAAACTGCGGACGGAATGGGCAGACAATGAAGGACACATCGTGGTGGATGTGACCCCGATCGGAGACTTCGCGGAGTTGGAAGGGGAATCCGAATGGATTGACCGAGTGGCCGCGAAGCTGGGAATTCCTCCGGCAAAATATCTGAAGGCGAGCTACGGGCAACTGTTTCAGGAATGGAAACGAGCGACGCGGCACCCGGCGACCAATATGACGTTTGCCGAGATCGACACCGAGGGAACCAGTCCAATCCAGCGGTAGAAGCGGCCGCTACACGGGTTATTTGCCCAAGACGGTCGAGGCCCAAACTAGCTACGTGTGGATCGGATCGGTTGCGAGCGGCCGAGTTTTCCTCAGTCCGTTCTTTGTATGCGAGCAAGATTGGTTTATGGTCTCATGTGAAGCGAATGTTCTGCCTATAGAGCGTTGAGAGACTCCGACTGAAACCAAGAAACGAAAGGAACTGAATGCGATCTGGCCAGAAAAAAACACCGCTGAAGCCGGCAGGGAAACAACAAGCCGGAAAAGCCAAGAACAAAATCCAAAAGAACCAAGGTCCTGTGCAGTCGCTTGCGAAAGCCAAGAGAATATTGCCATCCGCGAACAAACAGACCGCTGCCACATCCGCGATTCGTGGTACCGCCGCTTCCTCGGTGAAGAGCCTGCATGGCGCGAAGGTTGCGTTGATTTCATCGAAGCTGGCGTATCAAGGGCCATTGTTCGACGTGTACACCGACTATGTGCGTGAGCCGGAAGGAGAAACCGCACGGCGCGATGTGATCCGACACTCCGGCTCCGTCGTGATTCTCGCGGTGGACGATACACACAATCCGGCCGACCCGATGATTGTTGTGGAGCGCCAGTATCGCCATGCCGCCGGGCAATACATGTGGGAAATTCCCGCCGGACGCAAAGAGCCGGAAGAGTCGACGCTGCCCGGCGCGAAACGCGAGTTACTGGAAGAGACCGGGTATATCGCCAAGCGCTGGACCAAGCTGGCGCGGTTCTACGTGAGTCCTGGGTTCCTGGGCGAGTGGATGCAGGTGTACATCGCGGAGGGGTTAAGCTGCGGGCAATCCGCGCCGGATGAGGATGAATACATCGAGCACCGGCAGATTCCGTTTTCGCAAGCACTGGAGTGGGTGGAGAGCGGAAAGATCATCGACGCGAAATCGATCGTCGCGATTCTGCTGTATGCGCGGCGGCGGGCAGCGGCCACTTTGTAGAGGAAGTCATTTACGCGTAGTGTTCGCGGACATCCGTATCCCGCTGCTTGACACGACATGAGCCGCGCTTCCCACGCAATCCATCGCGGTTCTCATGTTCCACCATTTTTGCAAAACCGCCGCGTGTGCCGGCAACGCCGTACGTCGAGAAATACACCCGCAAGATAGGTCCTGCGTCCGACGGATTATTTTCATACTCTCCTCATAACAATTTCCCGCTTCCCGCGTCTATATTCGCAGGATCCCCTCGCGGTTTCCGATCTGTATTGGAGAGGTGCGTGTTCCGTGTCTCAGCATAAAGGCAAAGTGAAGTGGTTCAACAATGCAAAAGGATTCGGATTCATCGGGCGGGAAGATGGCCCCGATGTGTTCGTGCATTACACGGCGATTCAGACTGAGGGTTACAAAAGTCTGAAGGAAGGCGACCCGGTCGAGTTTGACATCGTTCAGGGAGAGAAAGGACCGCAGGCGGACCAGGTATTGCGGCTGCAAGGCGCTCTGCAAGACTGAAAGGGATTGTCGAGACGGGTCTGCGAATTGCCTAACCTTTGCAAATGCTTGAATCCGTGTGTGCGCACGCGTGTGTGTCTGCAGCTGCGTAGAAGCGCGATGCGGGCAATTAGTTTTTCTTGCAACTGGAATCAATATGTTTTTTGAGGATCTCCGGCCTTGTGCCGGATTTTATTTTTTGCCTGTAGAGTGCGATGATGCCATCGGGGAGTGGAATTCCCGGAGCTCGTATCGCCATGGAAAATCGCCAGATTGCACAAATACT
>JAJZIF010000199.1 GCA_021810735.1 Acidobacteriota bacterium | reverse complement strand
GCCCAGACCCAGCCCAGGGAACCAGCCTGCTGTATGACGTCCTGCCTCGGCCCGCAGGCGAAGCCTCGGAGGACGGCAACTTATTTAATTAAGCTGCGAGTGCCAGATTATTGTTGGCAAGTATTGTTTTGCGAGCGATTACGGGTGCCCACACCCCGGCATGCCTCTTTGACCCATCCAATCCCGTCGAAACCGTGACGCCCCCTCCTCTTGCGGGGTGGAGATGATGAATCCCTGATTCCATTGTAGCCTTGAAATGGGAGCCATTGCCCTAGAGCGCAGTCAGAATGGGCGGGGTTGTTAGAACCGGCGCGTCGAGTAGAAAAAAAGACGGCACGAACGAGTTAAGTTCGTGCCGGGAGGCCAGTGACGCAACTTATAAATTTTTGGCATCCAGGAGAGCTTTGGCTCCATCCATGGATGGTGAGATTGGACTTGATCCACCTCTCACATTGGTTAGACGATCAGACTCTGTCCTGGGCTCCAAAACTTCTGCTCTGATCTCACATCCTTGGTCAGCGACCTCGGATGAATTAAATATACGTTGAAATGAATTCCAACGCAAGCAAAAATACAAAATTTTCAAACTATGAATTCTGCCATTCAAAATAAAGAACTTACCTCCAAAGAGAACCTACCAAGGACGGAAGACGCTCCACAGAAAGTGGTAAAAGGCAAGATTTCCGGCGTTGGGACCGGCGTTTTGCTTGTCGGCGGCGCGATCGTAGGCTGTTTTGCGCTGGCTGTTTGGAATCGTAAGGCCCTGACGACACTTGTGAAGAATCGCGGGCATCGGGGTGACCCGGCGACAGCTAGCTCGCCGGAGGAAAGCGACGCGATTTACTGAAGATAGCAGCCGCTTCGGCGCGCAAACATAGAACATATGCTTCCAAGGCCCCATGGTTTTTTGTGCGTAAGCTATTGATTCCATGATGTCGACCACTCATTATGGATTGATGAACTCGCGCCGTTCTTGTATGGAAATAGTTGAATCTAAATGACTGACTGGTGATTTCGCGGGGATTTACTGTGAAAACCTCCCCGAGTTGGCATGCAGAGACGAAAGGAATGGCGTGGCTTCAGCAGCCTTCTTTTCATGCCCACCTACTTTCAGAGTACCAATTTGAGGGGTAATTCCGGGCAATTTGGCCTATACCGCCGATGGGTTGTTCCACACTGGTGACTTCCCCCTCCCGTTACTCGGTGCGAAGCACCTCCATCGGATCGACGCGGGCGGCTCGCCAGGCAGGGATGGAGGCGGCGAGGGCGGCGACGAGAAGCAGGGCGAGGGCGACGGCGGTTTCGGTCATGGGATCGAGCGGGGTGACGCCGAAAAGAAAGGATTTGACGGCGCGGCCCGCGAACCATGCTCCGGCCATGCCGGGAAGGACGCCGAAGAGGACCATCCATGCGGCCTTGCGGAGGACCAGATGGATGACACCGGTGCGCGAGGAGCCGAGGGCCATACGGATGCCGATCTCTTTGCGGCGGAGGGTGACGGCGTAAGCGAGAACGCCGTAGATGCCGATGGCCGAGAGCAGCAGGGCGATGGCGCCGAAGCTGGAGGCGATGCGGAGGGCCAGGCGGCGGTGGCTGAGGGAGCTGGCGATGCCCTGCTCCATAGGCTGTATTTCCATCTCAGCCATGTCTGGAGCGACGCGCTTGAGGGTCGCGCGGATTTCGTTGCGAAGAACGCCCTGCGGCAGGGTGGAGCGGATGGCGAACTGTGAGCAGATGGTGAAGACGGAGAGAAAGCCGGACTTGGCGGGAAGCTGCGCGTAGTCGAGATAGACCATGGGCTGGAAGGCTGCTCCGAGATCGCCGCCCTGCAGTTCGTTTTGAACGACACCGACGATGGTCATGTTTCCCCGAAGAGGCTTGTCGGAGGGTTTGTCGCCGGGATCGGAGTGCATCTTGATGTTGACGCCGATGGGGTTATGGCCAGTGAGAAATTTGTGAACGAAGGCCTGATTGACGAGAACGACGATGGCTTTGCTGCCATCGTCGCTGGGCAGGAAGCCGCGGCCTTGCAGCAGGTGGATTCCGCTGGCCGTGACGAAGTTGGAACTGACGATGCTGTAGGACGCCGAATCGCCATTGCGAAATGGGCGTGTGCTGACATCTGTGCTCGAACTCATATAGAACTGGTATCTGGAAAATGGCAGAGAGCTTTGCAGAGCAGCCGCTTGCACGCCGGGAAGAGCCTGGAATCGGTGCAGAAGTTCGGCGTCCGTCTCCCGGTAGAAGGTGGGCGACTTGTGCGTGTCTTGTGGCAGGAGAACCAGCTCGGTGAGGTGATGGGGATTGAAGCCAAGCTGGACGTGCTGCAGCGCGACAAAGGTGCGGACAAAAAGGCCGCAGACAACCAATAAGACGCAGGTGAGCGCGACCTGCAGTGCGACGAGCGCGCTGGAGAGCCGGGTGCGCGGCGTGGTGCGCTGCCTGACAGTGGAGGCCATGGTCTGGCGGCGAACATGAAAGGCAGGAGCGAGCGATGCGAGGATTCCGACTGCCAGCGCGAGCAGCGCCATGGTGAGGAAGACCACGGGGTGCAGGGCGAGATGCTGAAAGCGGGCGTAGGCGTCTTCATAGGCTGCCTTGATGGCGTGAATGGCGGCAAAGGAGATAGCCGCGCCGAGCAAGGCCCCGGAGAAGGCGACGACGACACTCTCTGTTATGAGTTGCTGCAGTAGGCGGGCGAAGCTGGCTCCGAGCGCGGAGCGGACGTGCATTTCTTCCATGCGTTCGAGCGAGCGGACGATTTGCAGATTGGCGACGTTGGCGCAGGCGATGAGCAGCAGGGCGAGGACACCGCCGAGCAGGGCGAACAGTGGCTTTTGCATGTTGCCGACGAGGTAGGTTTTGTAGGACTGCATGAAGAGCATCTTCGGGCTGACGCCGTCGCCCTGGTAGTCGTGCGCCAGAACGCTCTCTGCCGCTGCGCGGGCCTGCGGAAGGGTGACACCGGGCTCCATCCTTGCCATGACAAAGGCGTAGTTTCCGTTCATGAAGTTGTGGTTCTTCGCCTGATGCGACAGGGGCAGATACACGAACGGCGCTGACAGGCCGAATGGAAAGTGCACTCCTTGGGGAAGAATGCCGATGACAGTTTGCTCTTTGCCACCTATTTTGATGGTGGAGCCGACGATACCCGGTTTGGCGCGCAGCCAGTCATGCCAGAAAGCATAGTTGAGGACAACCACGGGAGCGGAGGTATCGGCGTGGCGGAACAGGCGGCCGCGCAGGGCGTGAACGTCGAGCGCCTTGAACAAGTCTGGCGTAACCTTTGCGAACAGAGATACGCGCGTACTGCTCGGCGTGACGACCGGCTTGAGGCCTGTGGAGTAAGCGCTGACGGCTGAGAAGATCCGGCTCTGATGGCTTAGGTCTTCGATTTGAGAGTCTGCCAGCAAAGTGTTGTTCTGTCCCTGCACCATGACGAGTTGCTCGGGGTGGGGGATGGCGACGGGGCGCAGAAGGACGGAGTCGACGACGGCGAGGATGGTGGCGGTGGCTCCGAGACCGAGGGCGAGGGTGAGCACGGCGGTAGCGGTGTAGCCGGGGGATTTGCGGAGGGCGCGGAGGGCGTAGCGGAGGTCCTGCAGGAGGCGTTCGAGCCAGACTAGGCCCCAGATTTCGCGGGAGCGCTCGACGGTGAGTTGCGAGTTGCCGAACTTTTTCATGGCGGCGTGGCGGGCTTCTTCCGGGGACATGCCGGCCTGAAGGTTTTCTTCGATTTCGAAGGCGAGGTGGGCCTGGATTTCCTGCTGGAGTTGCGCGTTGCGGCGGCGGAAGAAGTTCATGAGGGCGGCTCCGTGAGCTATTCGGGCAAGGGCTTGAGGACGCGGGCGACGGCCTGGGAAAAGCGCTGCCATTTGGAGGTTTCGGTGTGGAGGACGCCGCGGCCTTTGGCGGTGAGGCGGTAGAAGCGGGCCTTGCGGTTGTTCTCTGAAATGCCGTCTTCGGCGGTGATGAGCTTGAGCTTGAGCAGGCGCTGGAGGGCGGGATAGAGCGAGCCGTGGCCGACGCGGAGGACTTCTTCGGATTTGAGCTCAATGGAGCGGGCGATGGCGTGGCCGTGGGCGCGGCCGAAGGCGAGGGTTTGCAGGATGAGCAGATCGAGCGTGCCCTGGAGGAGTTCGAGCTGGGAGTTGGGATCTCTGGTCGACATTCGACTTAAGATAGGATTGCTTCCGGTCGAATGTCAAGGGGTGCTGACCGCACGGGCGATCGCGCACGTTGTGCGCCATTCCCGCTGGGAGTGACTCGTTAACCGGGGAGGCGCCGGGTGATTGATGTTTAAGAGGGTGGAACCCGCATCTGACGAAGACGGGCAGATGTGGGGCCGCCATATCATCTTTGGGAGCCGCGCGCCCGGGATCTGACAAATTCGAGCTGCGCTAGGCAAGTTGGTTAATGGCGGCGGCGAGGCCGAAATCCCGGTCGGTGAGGCCGCCGGCGTCGTGACTGACGAGGGCGAGGCGGACCTTGTTATAGCGAATGTCGATGTCGGGGTGATGGTTGGCGGCTTCAGCCTTTTCCGCGACCTGGTTCACGAACCGGATGGCGGCGAGAAAGGTGGGGAATTCGAAATGGCGGACAATTTCCGCGCCTTCGAGCTTCCAGCCCTTGAGGGTTCCGAGCTTCTGCTCGACGGCGCTGGCGCTGAGCACAGTCATGGGTGCCTCCCTAGTATGGTTAACAGGTCTCAGATGAGGAAATCGCGGTGGTCACCGATGAAGAAGAGCGGCGAGAACCGGGTCTGGCGAAGGATCTCCGCCTGAAGATCTCTCCATATCTGATCTGGGATGCGGAGAAAGACATCGACGACAGCCGGATCGAACTGAGTGCCGGAACATCGGCGGATTTCGCGCCGAGCGGCGTCAAAAGAGTTGGCGCGGCGGTAGGGGCGGTCGGAGGTGATGGCGTCGAGGGTGTCGGCGACGGCGAAGATGCGGGCTCCGAGGGGAATCTGGTCGCCGTGCAGGCCACGCGGGTAGCCGGAGCCGTCGAAGTGCTCCTGATGGCTGTAGACGATTTCGGCGGCATCGCGCAGGAAGGGGATCTTGCGCAGGATCTGATAGCCGCGAAGGCAGTGCTCGCGCATGATCGTCGTTTCGCCGGGATCGAGGCGGCCCGGCTTGAGTAGAATGGCGTCGGGAATCGCCATTTTGCCGATGTCGTGGAGAAACGCGCCGCGGGCGACGATGCGCATCTGGGCGTCGGGAACGCCCATGTGGCGGGCAAGGGCGATGGTATAGGCGGTCACGCGCTTGGAGTGCCCTTCGGTCTCCGCGTCCTTCAGATCGAGGGCGTCGCCAAGCGCCTCGAGGGTGATGTCATACGAGCGTTCAAGGTCGTTGATGGCCTGACGCAGCATTTCCGTCCGGGCAGAGACGAGTTCCTCCAGGTTCTGCCGGTACATGGAATTCTGCTGGACGAGACGCCGGTAATCGAGGGCGCGTTCAATGGTTGCCAGCAGCTGTTCGCGGGCAAAGGGCTTGAGGAGATAGTCGTAAGCTCCGCGGCGCATCGCAGAGATGGCGACGCCGACATCCTGCATGGCGGTGACCATGACCATGGGTGTGTCGGGGTGAATTTCGCGGAGTTTATCGAGTAGACCGATGCCATCGACACCATTGATCATGATGTCGGAGAGGACGACGTCGAAGGGAGCATCCTGCTCGAGACGAGCCATCGCCTCGTGGCCATTGGTGGCGACCACGGGGAAATAATTCGACTTCTCAAGCATGGTCGCGATCACGGCCCGCGTATAAGGCTCCTGATCGACGACCAAGATACGGCTAGAAGCCATCCTGATGACGCTCCGCGACGATGAAAACGCCGCATGCATATGATAGGTGTATCTTACTGGAGTATTCTATCGGCAAATTGATTGGCAACTGGCTGCTCCATGGACTCAAAAGGTACCACGTCCTGTCAAAAATGGGACTCCCTTGGCAAATAGATTGTTTTTGTCTGACGTAACGCAAAGGAAACTTTGGTAAGGGGCAGAAATTGCTGGACTTCGAACATTCCATTTTGGGAAAGCAAGAACCCAAGGCGGTGGCCCGACAAACGGCTGATAGAAATATCGACCAGATACGGCGAGATATTTACGACAGCCACAGGCACCGGACATTTGCCCTGGCCTATTACATGACCGGCAATGAACTGGCGGCAGAAGACTTGCTGGTGCGCTGCTTCACACGGGCATTTGCGAGCAAGGCGGCTCCGGACGGCGGGGATGTGGACGCATCGCTGCTGGAGGAGCTGCGGGCAGACGGTGTGCTGGGCGAGCTTGAGGTGCGTGATGCTCCGGAGCCGGGCGCCGCGCTGCAGCCACGCGGCAACATTCTGAGGACCGACCTGGAAGAGGCGCTGCGGGAGCTGCCCTCGGTGGAGCGGTTGATTTTCCTGCTGAGTGACGTGGAGGGTTACCCGGCGGCGGCAATCGCACGGCTGATGGACCGGCCAGAGGCGGAGGTCGCACGCTCGCTGATGGGAGCCAGGCTCCGGTTGCGGCAGGCAGTCGCGGCGCTGCAGAAACGCCGCGAGCACGCGGCCTAGAAGATCGCCATCCGGGGTGGACAACGCGGAATCCGGCGGCGAACGCTCCGGCCGGATTCAAAACTCACGAAAGGGATGGAACAGGGAACCGCCCTTTTACGAAAACGGCACGGAAGCGCGATCCTTTTCCCTGCACCTCTCCCGAACCCCTCTAACCGGCAACTTTGCGGGACTCAAGCTGGGCGCGCCGGCGGGCGGCCCATCCCTGCTTCACGGTCTGCTGGGGCCGTCCGAGCGCGAGCGCATCCTCGGGAACATCCTCCGTGATACAGGAAGCCGCGGCCACGTAGGCGCCGTTGCCGATGACCAGCGGCGCGACCAGGGTGGAATCGCTGCCGATGAAGACGCCGTCGCCGATCACGGTACGGTGCTTGAGCTGGCCATCGTAATTGCAGGTAATGGTGCCGGCGCCGATGTTGCAGCCCGCCCCGATTTCGGCATCTCCCAGGTAGGTAAGATGATTGGCCTTGGAGCCCTTGCCCATACGCACCTGCTTGGTCTCAACGAAGTTGCCGACGTGGGCGTT
>JAJZIF010000198.1 GCA_021810735.1 Acidobacteriota bacterium | reverse complement strand
GGACCGGTTTTTCCGCCCGCGCAATTCGGATGGCCAGTGGGTAGAAAACTTTGACCCCGCCCAAAACGACCACGGCTTTATTGAAGGCTCGGGCTGGCATTACCAGTGGCTGGCGCCGATGGACATGGCCTGGCTCATTCAGGCGGTGGGTCCGGACCTCTTCAACCAGCGCCTGAGCGAATTTTTCAACTACCCAAAGCCAGGATGGTATGGCCAGTACTACAACCCGTACAACGAAACCGATCTGGAAGCTCCATTCGAGTTCAACTTTTCCGGCAAACCATGGGAAGCGCAGCGTGCCGTCCGTCGCGTCTTGACGGAGAATTACACGGACACCCCCGACGGTATTCCTGGCAATGATGATGCGGGCGAAATGTCTTCCTGGGCAGTGATGAGCATGATGGGGATCTATACGGTAGACCCGGCCAGCCTGGCGTACGAACTGGTCAGTCCGGTATTCCCGAAAGTCGTCATCCATCTGCGCGCTCCATATTCTGGCAAGACATTCACCATCGAAACGTCTGCCAACCCGGAGGCGAATCCGTATATCCAAAGCGTGAAGCTCAACGGTCAAGCGCAACAGCGCAACTGGATTACGTTCCAGGACATGAGTCGTGGGGGTACCATGCATTTTGTCCTTGGCTCCAATCCCAATCACTCGTGGGGTTCGGCGCCGAAGGATGTACCGCCGTCGTTAAGCGATGAGCAACCATGATTTATGGGTAAGGAAACCCAGCAACTGACCTTCGGAATCATGAAAAAATGATGGAATTGGAGCTTACGCCAAGTGCGGGCGCCAGTGACCCTCTGTCGCCCAAGGGAGCAGCCCAATGGGAATGCCGCAGAACGGCGCCGGGAGCACATATTCATTCCGCAATACTCAAGACAAGACACCCAATAGGAGACCGCATGTCAAACAGAGGTGGTTCGTTTCATATTGATAATTTATCGATCTGCAAACTGGTTCGGAACACACCCGCGCAGGCGCACACTACGCCAGCCGAAGTTCAAGTTCTCGCAAAGCGGCCCAACTTCTCCCGAGTACCGCCCTTCGCTATTCGTCATGGAGCGAATTTTGTCGGACTAGCTATGCGGGCCATGGTTTTGCTCGGCTTTTTGTCGTTTTTGACGGGAAGATTGGCCGCACAAAACACAGGCGCAACAGGGCTATCCATAAGCGTCAATCCATTGATAGGCACCGACCGCGGGCCGGATGGCAACATCAATCTGTTTCCGGGAGCCACAGTACCCTTCGGCATGGTGCAACTCAGCCCGGACACCGAAAGCTTTGGATATGGCTATCACTATTACCAGAACACGATCCAGGGCTTCAGCATGACACACATGAGCGGACCAGGATGTCCGAATGACGGGGAAGTGTTCTTCACAGGAACCACCGGTCCCGTCCTGACGCAGTTGACCGATTTCGAGTCGCCGTATTCCCATGACCAGGAATCGGCTGCGCCGGGATATTACCAGGTGAACTTATTGCGCTGGGGCATCAATGCTGAACTCACCGCAACGAACCGCACTGGATTGGCGCAATTTTCATTTCCGGCGGGAAAACCGGCGAACATTCTGGTTCCCATTAGCCACACGCTGAACGACACAGCAGCCTCCAATGTACACATCGTAGGCGATCGGCAAATCGAAGGCTATGTCGTGAATCATATTTTCTGCGGCCACGAACAAACCTACAAGGTCTATTTTGTGATGACCTTCGACCACCCATTTTCTAAGTTCGGAACATGGAATGGCATTCAAACTGCCGATTCAGGAAATTTGGCGGATGGCAACCGCACCGAAACCCAAACCGACCATGGCCAATGGATTGGCGCCTACGCCAGCTGGCCAGCTGCGGACCATGCGCAGACCGTCACGGCGAAAATTGCCATTTCCTACGTGGACCAGGCTGGCGCGGAGAACAATCTACAAACAGAAGCAGCCGGCAAGAGCTTCTCTCAGGTTCGCAGCCAGGCAAATGCAGAATGGAACGAGGCACTGGGTTCTATCGATGTCACCGGAGGCACGCCTGACAGGCGCAGGGTGTTTTACACCGGCCTGTATCACAGCCTGCTGATGCCCACCGTTTTCAGCGATGCCGACGGGCGGTATATAGGGTTTGACCAGAAAATTCATCAGGTCGCTTCCGGCCATTTGATTTACGTCAATTACTCTGACTGGGACACCTACCGCAGCGAAATGCCGTTGCTGGCACTGATTGAGCCGCAGCGGACACAGGACATGGCGCAATCCGTCGTGCTGATGTACCAACAGGGAGGCTGGATACCCCGCTGGCCCGAACTCAACTACTATGCGAACTCGATGGCAGGCAGTCCGCTGACTATCATCTTATCCACGACATGGCTGGATGGCCTGCACGGGTTCGATATCGACAATGCATGGAAGGGCATGCTGCTGGATGCGACGCAAGCTCCTCCGCCCGACGCCCCCTACAAAGGTGAGCTCGGTATCGACTGGATCAACAAGATCCACTACGTCCCCAACGACAAAATCGACTACGGTTCTGTCTCGCAAATTCAAGAGGACGCTATTGCTTACACCTCTCTTTATCGTCTGGCATTGAAGCTGGGCAAGACAGACGATGCGAAGATGCTATACCAGCGCGCGCTCTACTATCGCAATGTCTTCAACCCGCAGGACCGTTTCTTCCGTCCGCGCAATGCGGACGGCCAGTGGGTCCAGTACTTTGACCCTTCTGAGGATGGACACCATGGGCACGGCTTTGTTGAAGGCTCGGGCTGGCATTACCAGTGGCTGGCGCCGTCGGACATGGCCTGGCTGGTTCAGGCGATGGGCCCAGACCTCTTCAACCAGCGGCTCGGCAAATTTTTTGACTACAAGAAGCCCGAGGTGTACGGCAATCGTTACAACCCGTACAACGAAACCGATCTGGAAGCTCCGTTCGAGTTCAATTTCTCCGGCAAGCCGTGGGAGACTCAGCGTGTCGTCCGCCGTGTCTTGGCGGAGAATTACACGAACACTCCCGATGGCATCCCCGGCAACGACGATTGCGGCGAAATGTCTTCCTGGGCAGTCATGACCATGATGGGCATCTACACCATCGACCCATCCAGCCTGGCCTACGAACTGGTCAGCCCGGTCTTCTCCAAGGTTGTCATCCGCCTGAAGGCTCCATATTCCGGCAAGGCATTCACTATCGAAACGTCTCCAAACCCAGAATCAACTCCATATATCCAAAGCGTGAAGCTCAATGGCCACGCCCAACAGCGCAACTGGATTGCCTATCAGGACATGACCAAGGGTGGCACATTGCATTTCGACCTTGGCTCCAACCCCAATCACTCGTGGGGTTCGGCGGCAAAGGACGTACCTCCGTCGTTGAGCGATGAGCAACCGTAATTTTCGAGTGTATGGCATCCGCTGGAGATGAACCTTCGGGAGGCGACGGTTTGCCAACGGGTCCGGGGTATTGCGCCGCCGACCGGACCGTTGGCTATAGCTGTTCTCCAATTGCTGTATAGCGATTGGCAAAGAGAGGTTGTCATCCTGAACGAAGTGAAGGACCTCGCGGTTCGCGCAACCCGCGAGATCCTTCGCCTTCGGCTCAGGACGACAATATCAGTGTCGCGCTCTATACCAAATAGGAGAAACTCTCTAGAATCGGCGGCGGGACCCAGATTTCACTTCAGATCAGCCTCAATATTTCGATGTCTAGAACTGCCGCCACAGGCGAGGAAAGCCTGTGGCGATATGCTGCTGCAGCGACAACTCCAAGTCCGTTCACGGATCACAACCTTGAGCTATCCAGTATTTCGTCCTGCTCGCGACCCCTGCGGCTTCATACAGCGTCGGGCACGGAGGGCCCCAAGAACGCTCGAAGCATCATGGAAATGCCAAGGGAGATCAATACGCCTTGAATGAGAATAGTCGCGTTATATCGATCGGCAAACGTCAGATACGTGACCACCACACCCCATGTGTGAACTTCCCCCATAAATGCTTGCATCCAGCGTGCCTGGTTCGCGCCCGCGGGAACGCGGGGCGAAGTGGCCGGAAAGAAACGGGGCACAATGAGCACATACGCGGCGTATGCTTCTCCGCGTTCTGTGGCGAGGTTACGTTCTTCGGTACGGATTAGCAGCAAGATCAGCACCGTCACGGCAATCACGACGAAAAGTGCGCCGCTGGGAGGCATCAGAATCGCCACGGCCAAGGTATACAGCCACAGCCCCACATACAGAGGATTCCGGACATACCGATAGGGGCCATCGGCGACCACCCGCTCCGCGTGCAGTTCGCTGTCCTGGACCGCGGGACTTCTAAGATAGGCCGCTGCCCAGGTGCGCAGCAAGGCTGCCAGCAACGCCATCAGAATGGCCAGGCCCATGACCAGAACGGTGGATGTGGCCATTGAAAGAGTCCGCTGGCTGGCCAGTACGCCAGAGAGCCAAAGCCATGTAGACGCCGGATGCGCGCCCTGCAGTCGATCGAGCGGCGCCCAAAATCCACAAACAAAGATGAGAATCAGCGCCGACCTGCGATAGCGAAACAGCCATTCAGAAGGTCTCATGCGACTCAAGCCACCTATATGGCCGCGCCCAAGGCCGTTAAGAGGGCATCGAAGTCTTCCAGACCCGAGTATTCAATCACGACTCGACCCCTGCCTTGCTTGTCCTCGATGCGAACCTTAAGTCCAAGCTGGCGTTGCAACCGTTCCTGAGCTTCGCGGACATTAGGATCGAGCGGATGGACATTCGCTTTATATTCGCCATCCTGCTGTTTCTTTTCCGGATTCAGCAGGCCTTGCACGTAGGTCTCGGTTTGCCGAACCGACATCGCCAATGCCGTTACCTTGCCCATGGCTTTCAAGATTCTCTCAGCGGAATCCAGCGCCAGCAGCGCGCGAGCATGACCAAAGCTTAGGTCGCCCGATTCCACCTTCCCTTGGACCTCAGCTGGAAGACGCAGGAGACGGAGAAAATTGGCCACCGTCGCGCGATCCTTCCCTGTCCGCTGGGCCACCTGCTCCTGCGTCATTTTGAAGTCCCGGCTAAGTCGGTCATAGGCGCGCGCCTGTTCCATCGGGTTCAGATCGGCGCGCTGGAGATTTTCGACGATAGTCATTTCCATGGCCTGCTCGTCGGAAACCTGGCGCAGGATGGCAGGTACGGTGGTCTTTCCGGCCTTTTCTGAAGCGCGCCAGCGACGTTCGCCGGCAATCAGTTGGAAACGGCCATTGGGAAGCGGGCGCACGATAATCGGCTGGACGACGCCGCTGGCCGTGATCGATCGAGCCAGTTCGTCCAGCTTTTGCGGATCGACGCGCATTCGGGTCTGGTATGGGTTGGCGTCGATCTGAGTGACAGGAATGTCGCGGGGCGTGCCACCCGGATGCGAGACAAGGGGGGCCTCGCCGTTATCCGGGGTCGTCCTTGCCGCCAACGCTTGTTCGCGCGAACCACTTTCTACCGGGGCATGCGTGGACAGAAGCGATTCCAAGCCTTTGCCGAGGGCGCGGCGCTTGGGAACCTCAATTTTACCTGGACTTTTTATTTCTATTCGAGACATACGGCGAAACTCTCCATACGGAAATCCATTCCATCAGAACTCAGCGGATACATTGCTTGAGGGCACATTGCTGTCGTCCGGCTAACACAGGCCAAAAATCAAGCGAATCAGGTATAGGGCCAGAAGTGGACCTTCGCTCCTTGAGATCGCTTGGCGGCATCACGGCGTGCTTTTTCCCGCGGGCTTTCAATCTTGTTGCGCAGCAGAATCTCCCGAGCGAGCTCCATATAGCTTTCGGCGCCGCGAGAGCGTGGCTCGTAAATCTGGACCGGCTTGCCATGGCTGGGCGCTTCTGCCAGCCGAATATTTCGCGGAATTGCCGTTTTCAGCAGCTTGTCGCCAAAAAACTCTCGAAGATTCTCCGTGACCTGCTGCGCCAGGTTGGTCCGCTCATCGTACATTGTCAGGACAACACCCTCGATAGCGAGTTCTGGGCGAAACCCATCCCGAACACGGTTGAGTGTTTGAACCAGCTCGCTGACGCCCTCCAGGGCGAAATATTCCGCCTGCATGGGAATCAGAAGGGAATCCGCGGAGACGAGTGCATTCAGGGTCAGCAGGTCGAGCGCCGGCGGGCAATCAAGAACGATGAGCTGCTCCGGTCCATCGTATTTTGCCAGAGCCTTTTGCAGCCGATACGCGCGATCTTCGGCCTGCACCAGCTCGACATTGGCGCCAATCAGATGTTTGCTGCTTGGAAGCAGCTTCAGGTTTTCGACGCCGGAATCGAGGGCCGTCTCTGCGACCGTGGATTCCCCAATCAAGACGTTGTAGATGGAAGAGCGATCTTCATCGCGGGCGAACCCAAGGCCCCCGGTTGAATTCGATTGAGGATCGCAGTCGATGAGCATACACGGGACGCCTTCGAGGGCGAAACCTGCCGAAAGATTGATCGCAGTTGTGGTCTTGCCTACCCCCCCTTTTTGATTAACGACGGCAATAATCTTTCTCATGGGCTGAGCCGGTAGGGTATCGAACGAAGCGGCTTCGCGCAATTGGGTTAGCTGTGCATTTCCGGGACAAATCTGTGGAAGACTTACGAAGGTAACGCCACAGCCTGGAGTATGCACTGTATTTGGTATGGTTTAGGCGAATTACGCAAGCGAGCAAAAAGATTTTCCACTAGGCGTCTCGGTGGAAAACTTTTATCCAAAGAATGTTGAAAGATGGGAGATCGGACGGTTGTTCCACGTGGAACACTTGAGTCTCGCCTGGGGTTTTTGGAATCTGTCTGAGTAAGTGGGACGATTCATCGGCTGCGATGACCCAGCAGAAGGATCCGTTGATTCGTTGTCGGAACCGCTTCCGGCGGTAGCCAGTCGATTGCTGGTAGAAGGTCGCGGACCCGCTCCACTTCTGGCAGCGAAGTCAGAACCAGGCACCAACCCTTTCGCCCTGTCTGCTGCGAATGAACGCGAGGCAGCGCGGCTTTCAGTGCGTCCGCCATTTTGTCGACGGCGCGAAGCGCGACCAGATCGAAGCTGAAGCACTCGGGCAAATTTTCCACTCGCTCCGGATACACGGTTGCCCGACTTAGGCGAAGTTCGCGTACTGCCTCCCGCAAGAAGGT
>JAJZIF010000197.1 GCA_021810735.1 Acidobacteriota bacterium | reverse complement strand
AGCGCTTCCGTGGAAGTGATTGGTTCCAGCCTTGGTGGTGATGTTGATCACGCCGCCGGAGGTGTCGCCCTGATCGGCATTGGCGGAAAATTCGTCCACGTGAACCGCCTGCACCGCATCCAGCTCGGGGCTGTAGGCTGCTACGCGCCCACCGTCCTCCATGTTCGGCACGCCGTTCAAAAGAATCTCGTTCGATTGTGAGTTGCCGCCGCCGAGACTGAAGTCCGACGCCGCGGAGTTGTCAAACGGCCGCGTCTGCGACGACGAGTGTTTACCTTTGGCGACTGCGCCATACAGCAGATGCGCAAAGCCAATCGGAGACCGCCCATTGCTGGGCAGCTCTTCTGCCTGCAAAGCGGTCAACGACTGGCCGCTGTTTGCCGTGGCCAAGTCGATCAGCGGAGTTCCACCATGAACGGTGACCGTTTGATGAATACTGCCGACCTTAAGAACGATGTTTTCCGTTACCGTCTGCTCTGTATCAAGCACCAGGCCGGTGTGGAGATAGTTCTGGAATCCGGACCGGGTTACGCTGATCTGATATGGGCCGGGAGATAGAAACGGCGCAGTGTAGAACCCCTCGCTGTTCGATGTCACGATGGTTTTTACGCCCGTTGCCGTATCGGTGATGGTGATTTCGGCGTTGGGCACGATGGCGCCGGTTGGATCCGTCACCCTGCCTGTTAGTGTTGCTCGCATCGATTGGCCAGCCGCGAACGCGGCAAGGAACACAAAGGCTACGATCACTGGTGCAATGCGTTTCATGCAACCCCCTTTCAAGTTGCAGCGCTGATACAGCGCTGAGCACGCCGTGGCGTTCGTGATTCTTCTATGAATTGCTGTTAATGTTTAAAGATTGGATAACAATAGAACGCCGTTGCAGCCCGTGTCAATACATTTAAGAAAATTATGAATATTATTTGAAATTTACAGTTCATGGACAAAAATGATGCGGAAATTCTGAGGGATATCCAGCTAAATCGGCGGGATGTAACTCTTTCTTTCTGTAGGGGATTACCGGCTGCGGACTCTGCCCGGCTCTTGCTCCTCCGCCCGGCGCGGAGCCGGTACGGCTGGATCATTCCCCTTCCGTCCGGCGCGGCCACAAAAGCAAAACGGGGGAGATGCCTTTGAGCATCTCCCCCGCTTGGTGGGCTTGCTGTGTGGTTTAGAACAGGATGTGAATGCCTAGCTGCAGTTCGCGGGGCTGGTTCAACTGCCCGTTGATTCTGCCGAAGGCTTTGGAAGTCGGGTTGGTGTTGGGGCCCGTGAACTGCGGCCGGTTGAAGGCATTGAACGCATCAAAGCGCGGCTGGATCACCATCCGGTCGCCGACGGGGAAGTTCTTGAGCATTGTCATGTCAATATCGTTCGTCGGGTCGGTGCGAAGCAGGTACTGCGGGAAGGTGCGGTAGTTGTAGCCGTTGGGCTGATCCTGCGGATTGGTGTTGAAGTTCGAGGTGTTGAACGACGGCGTAAGGTAGTCGCCGGGGTTGCTGTTGAAGTCGTGGAAGTTGCCGGTGTAGTTGACGTTCCCCCAGCCAACCGGGGTGCCGGAAAGGTACTGGTAGATCGACGTGATCGTGTAACCGCCGAAGACCTCATTCAGGAACGTGGATTGAGGTGCAAAAGCGCGGCCCTTGCCATACGGTAGCTCGTAGGTCAGCATCACCGAGCTGTGGTTCGGGAAGTCCGAGGTGGTTTCGCCGTACCAGAGCGGTCCGCCTTGGTTGAGCTGCGTGACGGCGCCCAACTGCCGCGAATACTCGTAGTTGTAGGTGACTGTGAGCCCGTGCCACATCTCCGTGCCCAGCTTGAACAGCAGCGCGTTGAAGTTCTCATAGGCTCCCGGGATCAGCCCTTCGCTTACGCCGCCGTACTCGGGATAGGCGTTCAACAGACCCGCCACCGAGACCTTTGACCCTGTGTTCAGACCGGTGGTGTTAGGCACCTGCGCGGTTCCCGGCATCGTTCCCTGGAAGGGGTTTGCGATCGGCGCGTTGAGCTCGTCTGTCAGGGCCTTGTCCGGGAACTCAGAATGGACCAGCAGCGGCAGGAATGGCACTTTGCTCAGGTTGTTGGTATAGGAATCATGCACTTCGTGCATGCCCATGTAGCCGATCTCCACCATCCAGACTCTTGCAAACTGCTTCTCGATGTCGAGCGTCCACTTCTCGGAGTAGGGCACCTTGTCGTTGGGGTCATAGAAACTGACACCGTTGCCGAGCTGCGTGTTGCCGCCCAGGGTATCACCGAGAACTGGGATGATGGGCGAAGATGCCGGGAAGGGATTGTCGAGTGTCGTGGCCGGCGTCAAATTGTCGTTGTTGCTGATGGTCTCGTTCGTGCTCTGCGAATACCCGTACGACTGAGCAAACGGGTAGTCGCCGAACGGATTGACGTAGACGCCGAAACCGCCGCGAATGGACAGCTTCCCATGGCCGAAGCCCGGCGCATATGCAAAGCCGAGTCTCGGGCTGAGATAGACCGCAGCCGTCGAGTAGGCATGGCGATTGCCGGATGTGGCATAGACGATCGTGCCCGTAGGCGAAATGGACGCAGGCAATACCGAAGGCTTATTGGGGATTGCCGCGTATGCGGCTTCGGCCGCATCCGTCGATCCATTGACGGCAGTCGGGTTGAAGCCAATGACCATCCGGTTGTTGCTTTCCGTGACCGGCGTTTCATGGTCGATGCGAATGCCGTAGCTGATGGTCAGATTCGGCAGCATCTTATAGTCGTCCTGGAAGAACTCGGCAAAATACCAGTTGTTGTACTGGAACGGAGCCTGGATCTGGTACCCGCCGAAGGACGGCAATCCCAGATCGAACAGGGCGAACGCTCCTCCAAACGGCTGATGGACGCCCGTGACGCCGCTGTTTGCGGTCACAAAGTCGTTATTCGTGGACACTTCGCCAAAATAGCCGTTTGCATACGAATGGCCGATGAGAGACTCTTTATTCGCCCGCCAGTCAGTTCCGAACTTGAAGGTATGCTTGCCCCATACCTTGGTGAATTCGGTAAAGAGCTGGATGTCGTCGTAGTGTTCATTGGTGTTCGTCTGGTTACTCAGCGTCGGAATGTTTGCTCCGTCGGCCCAGAAAAGGACGGGCAGCGCGAGTTGCGTGGAGTTGGAGGCCATGTAACCGGGGAAACCCAGCGAGGTGGGGCTCTGGCCAAGGCTGTTTGGTCCGCCAAATATCACGTACCGGCTGAATCCCAGACGGGTTTCAAGGCTGAGCGTGGGCGAGAAGTTCTCGACGTCATTCACCTGTCCGCCTAGCAGGTTGGTCTGGTTGCTGAATCCAGTCAGCGAGTTGCCAAAGACGTTCGCGCCGGCTTGGATGAAGGTGCTGCGGTGGAATTCCACGTAGGCCTTGTTGCTGGGGCTGAAGTTGTAATCGAACCGGGCTTCGTTGGAGAAGTAGTTGTTGCTGGTCGGGTCGGCCGCGTAGTAGTTATTCTCGCCGTCGGGTGCGGTCGAAGCGCCTGAGAAGTTCGGCAGCGGCATTAGCTTCATATACGCCTGCGCAACGGGACTGAGATGAAGTCCGGCGTTGGCGTGCGTAGCGCAGTAGCTCGATGTGTCGGTCAGGCAGTTGTTGGGAATCGGGTGGCGTTCGATCTCGGTATTGCTTCCCGTACCGCTAAGGTAGGCGGTGAAGGGGTTATAAAGCTGATAGTCGGGGTTCAGCGCGAGCAGCGAGTGGAAATCGCCTTCGCGCTCGGCCTGCGTGGGCACGCTGGTGATCACCGTCCCCGGCGAATTCCCCTTGTACCCCTCCAGCGAGTAGAAGAAGAAGAACTTGTTGTGCCCGTTGTAGAGGTGAGGAATCCTCACCGGTCCGCCGAGGGTGGCTCCGAACTGGTTGTAGTGTACGGAAGGCACCTTTCTGTTGCTCGGAGTAAAGAAGGTCCTGGCAGTGAGCGGTCTCGATCCACCATAGAATTCTGAGGCGGTCCCATGGTAGTGGTTGGTTCCGGCCTTGGTGGTGATGTCGATTATGCCGCCGGAGGTGTCGCCCTGATCGGCATTGGCAGACCATTCCTGCACGTGAACCGACTGTACCGCATCCAGCTCAGGACTGAAGGCTGCAACGCGCCCGCCGTCTTCCATATTCGGCACGCCGTTCAAAAGGATTTCGTTGGATTGTGAATTTCCGCCGCCGAGACTGAAGTCCGACGCCGCGGAGTTGTCAAACGGCCGCATCTGGATCATCGAGTGCTTGCCTTTGGCCACCGCGCCAAACAGAAGATGAGCAAACCCCATCGGCGCGCGTCCATTGCTGGGCAACTGTTCCGCCTGCGCGGAGGTCAATGTTCCGCCCACATTCGCCGAGGCGATGTCGATCAGCGGAGTACCACCCCGAACCGTGACCGTCTGATTAACGTTGCCAACCTGAAGAACAACGTTTTCCGTGATCGTCTGCATGATGTTGAGTTTCAGGTCGGTGTGCAAAAAGGTCTTGAAACCCGCCCTGGTGACTTGGATCGAGTACGTGCCGGGAGGCAGAAACAGCGCTGTGTAGACCCCGGCATTGTTGGACGTGACGATGGTTTTTGCGCCCGTCTGCGTATCGGTGACGACGATCTTGGCGTTGGGCACGATGGCGCCGGTTGGATCGGTCACTCGGCCGGTGAGCGTGGCGCGCATCGACTGAGCAGCCGCGAACCCGGCGCAGAACAGGAAGACCAGTATCACTGGCACAATACGTTTCATACAGGCACTCCATTTCGGCTTGCGCTGGAGCCCATGCATGGGGCTCGGCAGCGAGGGAAGAACATGAAGGGTGTAACGGCATTTTGGGGAAATAACTTGCATTTCCGGGAAGCGAAATGCCACATCCTCAGGGCAACAAAGACGTACTCCTGGGCCAGGGGATCCAGGGTAATTCTCGAGACAAAGCCGGCATCGTATTCCTGTCGTCGCGACTGCCGAAACCCGATTTTCGAGAGAATCGGTCCGCAATCGCGTAACGATGCCTGGCATCAGCACCGGCGCCGCCCTAAAAAGCTCCTGGCAGGGAAGAATTTATCGTGCGTAACGCTCTTCCGCGCGGCGCCATCAATTAAGCAGGGGTCAGTCTAGGGTCCTTGCGTAAACGCTGTCAATTGCGTTTTGGAAATAATTATTGATCTATTTTCAGTCAGAGAGCTTTAGTTTTCACACAAGCGCGCCGCAGAGTCGCCGCAGTCTATCCGGCCGTCGGTGAGTCCACTGGATTGTCCGGGGCCCATACATCTTAAAGGCCTGTATATCTTATAGTTGGATGTGGGCGCGAGACCGTTACGCAGGCTAAAACCTACCTTCGCTCTTGATTCCCAGGGGTAGTGGCCCGGTGGCCGGATACAGGCAAGCTGGATGCAATCCCGCTTCGAATCTGATTATAACGTACCAGTTTTTCCGATATTCGGAACTTATCGCGCTAGGTTTTCCGCTACGCGGATCGCCGCTTCGAGCACCGCATTTCGTGTTTCCACCTCGCGCTCGGCCGTCATGCGCACAACGGGCGTCGAGATACTGAGAGCGGCAACCACAGGCTTGCCCTCCGACCGGATGGCGGCGCCGTAGCAGATACCGCCCAAAGTCGATTCTTCCCGGTCGCAAGCGATACCCGTCTTGCGGATCTCCTCGAACTCCGCGAAAAGGCGGGCGCGGTCGGTGATGGAGTGCTCGGTGCGGCGGGAGAGGCCGTAAACCTCCAGAATCCGGTCGGCCAGGCCGTGTTCCTGAAACGCGGTAATGGCCTTGCCCATGGCGCTGCAATGCGGCGGCAAGACCCGGCCGATGCGGTTCGTCATGCGGATTTCGTGAAATGTCTCGACCGAGTCGAGGACGTGGATGCGGTCCTCGTAGAGGTAGGCCAGGCTGGCGGTTTCGTTGAAGTGCTGCACCAGCCGCTCCAGTTCCGGCCGCGCCTTGTCGCGCAGCAGATGGCCTTCCTCGACAAGCCAGCCGAAGCGCAGTTTGGGCGCGAGCTGGTAGGTCCCATCCACCGCCTGCTTCAGGTAGCTGTGCTTTTCCAGCGTGAGCAAAACGCGAAAGAGAGTAGACTCCGGCAAGCCCGTCCTGGCGCCGATGTCGGTGAGGGCCAGCGGCGCCTTGCCATCGAAGCAGTCGAGCACTTCGAGGGCGCGGCCAATCGAGCGCAGATAATACTGCTCGCTGCCTGACGTGTCGGCGGACTGGAGGGCCCATTTCGGAATGCGGCGTCGGATGACCTTGTCGGGTGGAGATGGCGTCTTTGTCCTGCGGGGCATGGATGGAGAATGGCCTTTCAAGAAATGCGCTAAGAGACCTTTATACGTCGTAATGATCGATTCGTCCAATGTAATGATCAATTCGTTCAATAATTTTCATTTTTTGATGATCTGTTTGACACTCCAGCCCAAGCTGTGTAGAACGGACCTTGCCTGGAGTGCAACCGCATGTCCCCGGCGCGTCGCGTGGAGAACCGGGGCGGTGATCTGGGCCGAGAGGAATGATGGATCGTAGAGAACTGATCAAGCTTGGCGCCGGAGCCATGGTCTCCGGACTGGCCGCCACGGCCAACGCCGCATCAGCGCCCGCCACAGGATCCAGCAGCCGGCAAGTGGAGCGCTGGGGCATCTTCGAGATGCAAGCCCACGGGCCGTCGTCCGGCAATCCCTTTGTGGATGTCAGCATTGGCGCCCGCTTCACGTATGGCTATCGTACCGTGGACGTGACCGGCTTTTACGACGGCAACGGCGTCTACCGCGTGCGTTTTTCGCCGGACACCGTCGGCCGCTGGACCTATGAAACCACCAGCAACGTGAAGGAACTCGCCGGCCTTACCGGCTCCTTCGACTGCTTTCCGGCCAAGGCCGGCAATCCCGGTCCCGTGGGCCGGGCGCACCGCTTTCATTTCCAACATGCCGACGGAACTCCGTATTTCCCCTTCGGCACCACCTGCTACGCTTACGGATTCATCGGCCAGCCCTACCAGAGCGAGACGCTCGAAGACCTCAAGTCCGCACACTTCAACAAAGTGAGAATGTGCCTGTTGCCCAAGCCCCTGGGCAATCTGAAGCCCATCGCCATGCCGTTCGAGCGCCTCAGCCCGACGCAGGTCACGGGCAAGGAGCGCTTCGACCTGACGCGTTTCAATCC
>JAJZIF010000196.1 GCA_021810735.1 Acidobacteriota bacterium | reverse complement strand
CAGGCAAGACTATTTCTGTCCTGGGACGACAAAAGTCGATACGCATCCCCAATCCAGATTTATACCTGCCCGGTGGCGGGCTCCTCGCTCCATGCGCCGGCTGCGGCTGCTTCCGCTGGTGGCGGCGACCTATTTCATGGTGTCCGGCGGCCCGTATGGCCTGGAAGATATCGTCGGCCAGGCGGGCTATGCGCGCGCTTTGCTGCTGCTCTGTGTCGTTCCTTTCCTGTGGAGTCTGCCCACCGCTCTGATGATTGGAGAACTGGCCAGCGCGCTGCCGGAAGAAGGCGGCTTCTACATCTGGGTCAGCCGCGCTCTCGGCCGCTTCTGGGGATTTCAAGAGGCCTGGCTCTCGCTTGCCGCCAGCATTTTCGATATGGCCATCTATCCCGCCCTGGCCGTCGCGTATCTCAGTCAACTGAATCCAGCGTTGACGACCGGCCATCGCGGCCTTGCATGGTCGCTCGCCGTGATCGTGATCTGTGTGGCCTGGAATCTGCGCGGCGCCAATTCCGTCGGCCAGGGTTCGCTATGGATGCTGGCGTTGCTGCTGACGCCCTTTCTTGGCATCCTCGCCTGCGGACTGTGGCGTGTCGGCCAGCATCCGCTCCAGTCCGCCTCGTTTGCGCGGACGCCACACGGCAGCCTGGTCACGGCGCTGCTGTTTGTGCTGTGGAACTACATGGGGTGGGACAACGCGTCGACGATCGCCGGCGAGGTGGAGAATCCGCGGAGAAACTATCTTCGCTCCACGCTGGCTGCCGTGCTGCTGGTGACGGCCAGTTACGTACTGCCCGTTGCAATCGTCGCACTCAGCGGAATCCCCGCCTCGATCTTTGTTACCGGATCGTGGGTGGCCGCCGCGCGAACACTGGCGACCACTCATTTCAGCCATCGCTTCGCCTCTTGGCTCGCGCTCAGCGTCATCGTTGGGGGCGTCCTTACCGGCGTTGCCATGTTCAACGCGCTCACACTTTCCTACGCACGCATTCCCGCTGCCATGGCCAGCGATGGACTGCTGCCGAAAGTGCTGGCGCGCCACAGCAACAACGGCGTTCCGTGGGTTGCTGTCCTGGTTTGTGCGGCTTCCTGGGCGCTCGCGCTGGGTCTTAACCTCACCCGGCTGCTCGAACTCGACATCCTGCTGTATGGATTGAGCCTGATTCTGGAATTTATCGCGCTCGCGGTTTTGCGCTGGCGTGAACCCTCGCTCGCCCGAACTTTCCGCGTTCCCGGCGGCCGCTGGGGCGCGGTGGCGATTGGCATCGCTCCTACACTGTTGATTTTCTTCGCCATAGTCGCGGCCCGCGCCGATCGCCTTACATCGGGATTGCCTGCGATTCTTTTCGGGACC
Organism: Acidobacteriota bacterium; assembly: GCA_021810735.1. The sequence continues at coordinate 5,786 of JAJZIF010000196.1, read as the reverse complement.
ATCCTGGCTGCCGCCGGTCCGCTATTCTATCTCTGTACTCTCCGTCGGAAGTGATTCTCCAACGGCGTGTCAGCAGGATGCGGGTTTGGGTAAAAAGGTTTTCAGCACTTCCCAACTTCTGTGAGATACATCTTGTTCCATCCGTTCAAATATGGCATCCGAGATGCTCTTTCACCACCTTTGGTGCAGTTTCGAAAAGAAATGAGTTTGTGTAGAAAACACTGCTGCCACCGGCGCATGAATGTGCTAGTATCGGCTTTCGTTAGTGTCATCCGAAGAACCCGTTTCATGTGCTCCGACCGTCCCAGGCCGACCACTTTCCAGCGAGTATCGGACAAGCCGCAGTCAATATTTCGCACCACCCTTTTGGATTTCAGGCCCGTACATTGGACATGGAATTTGCTTGATTTTTTAGCTTTGAAAGAGCAAGCTCCCAATGTGAATTTCTTGTTTGCATTGGCAGTCGCGCCGCAACGTTGAAAGTGAAAACAGTATGTCATTTCTCGCTACAGCTTCCTCAAGCATCAATCCTTGGCTTCGCATTCTGACGGCACTTGAGAAAAAGATTAACCATCAGTCCTTCGACACATGGTTCAAGCCCACACGCTTTAGCCGCATCGAAGGCAGAGTTCTGGTCGTCACCGTGCCCACGCGCGAGTTTGAACACATCGGGGAACGGTACAACGATCACATCCTGGAAGCCGTCGACCAGCTCGGCCTGGAGGTCGACGAGGTTTCCTTCGAGGCTGTCGAGCAGGAAGCTCCCGCGCCCCGCGTCCGCCAGGATGGAGGCTTCGCGCCGCAACCGACACGCTCCGCCAGCCCCACGCGCAATCGCTACAACAGCAATCCAGCCGCGCCACCGCAGCAAGCGCGCTTCGATTGGGACACCGCCGCGCAACTGAATCCGCGCTACACCTTTGATGCCTTCGTGATCGGCAATGGAAACCAGTTTGCCCGCGCCGCAGCGGAAGCTGTGGCCGAGCGCCCCTCCAAGGCCTACAATCCGCTGTTTCTCTATGGATCGGTCGGCAATGGCAAAACGCACCTGATGCACGCCATTGGACATGAAGTAAAACGGCACCAGCCGCAGGCCTCGATCTGCTATGTGTCGAGCGAAAAGTTTACCAACGAGATGATCAACTCTCTTCGCTACGACCGCATGTCCAGCTTCCGCGACAAGTACCGCTCGGTCGATGTGCTGCTGATCGACGACATCCAGTTCCTGGCGCAGAAGGAACGCACTCAGGAGGAGTTCTTCCACACTTTTAACGCGCTGCACGAGAGCATGAAGCAGATCGTCATCGCCAGTGACCGTCCGCCGAAAGAACTGGCGGAGATTGAAGATCGGTTACGCAATCGCTTCGAGTGGGGCCTGATCGCCGACATCCAGCCGCCCGATCTGGAAACGAAGGTCGCGATTCTGCAAAAGAAAGCGGAGAGCGAGCACGTCACTTTGCCCGTCGATGTGGCGCTGTTTGTCGCCTCCAACGTGCGCACCAATGTGCGCGAGCTGGAGGGCGCGCTGGTCCGCCTGCTGGCCTGGTGCAGCCTGCACGGCGTGGAGATTACGCTGGCCGTCACCCAGCAATGCCTCAAACAATTCATCGACACCCAGGTGCGCAAGGTGACGATTGAGGTGATTCAGCGCGCCGTCGCCGATCAGTTCGGCATGAAGATCACGGAGCTGAAACAGAAGAACAATTCCCGCTCGATCGTCGTGCCGCGGCAGATCGCCATGTATCTCGCCAAGCAGTTGACGGAAGCTTCGCTACCGGAAATCGGCCGCCACTTTGGAGACAAGCATCACACCACCGTGATGCATTCCATTGCCAAAATCGACGAGCTGCGCCACACCGACACCGATCTGAACCGCATGATCAATAATTTGATGGAGCAGCTCAACAAGTAATCGAGTCGCAATCGTCAGCCCGCTTCATCTTGCCCTGCAGGCTTTCATTTTGAAAGTCTTCGGGGCATTTTCTTGTGCGCTCGAATCGCCCGCTAACAATCTTTTCACCTGACAACGCGAAGCGGTGCGTTTCGCTGCGGCATTTCAGAATCCATTCGCGCGCCAGGTATCTTTGCAGCCAACTCCAGAAAAAAATTCGGATCATCCAATCCATCCGCTCCTCTACCCCGTACTAACTGCAGGAGGGTCATGATGAAGATGACTGATGCAGTGGAAGTGCTCACGCCCGAACAGGAATTGAATCGGATTCAATATTCTCGCGCTTTGAATCGCCGCCGCTTTCTCACCGGCCTTGGCACCGCAGGTCTCGCCGCTGGCGCAACCATGGTTCTTGGGTGCGGTAGCAGTATGAAGTCAACCGTGCCGCCAGTCATGGCCGGCACTCCCCAACCGAACGACGTTCTCAATTTCGCTCTGAATCTCGAATACCTGGAAGCCAGCTTCTACCTGTACGCCACCACTGGCACGGGTCTGTCCAGCGCCGATATGGGTTCCGGGGCAGGCGCCGTTACCGGGGGCGCCCAGGTAACGAACTTCTCTCCAACGATCGCGGCCATCGCGGCTCAGATTGCCGACGATGAAAAGACCCACGTGGAACTTCTCCGCAGCGCTCTTGGCAGCGCGGCCGTTGCCATGCCGAATATTAACCTGGGCGCTCTCGGCACCATCAACAATCAAACCCTGTTTCTTCAGGTCGCACGTGCATTCGAGGATACCGGCGTCAGCGCCTACATTGGCGCGGCGCAATACCTCGTCAGCAGCGTGCCGGATCTGACCTACGCGGCGCAAATTCTCGCCGTCGAAGCCTATCACGCCAGCAACATCCGTCAGAACCTCATTCAACTGGGGCTGACCTCCTCAGCGACGGACTCGATGGATGTGCCCCCAACTACTTCCGCGTACTTCTGCGAGAAGGGCGCACTTGCCATCGAACGCACGCCCCAGGAAGTCCTGAACATCGTGTATGCCAACACGTCGACAGGGGTAACTTCCGGCGGTTTCTACCCGAATGGGCTCAATGGGACCATCGTTTCCACCTAGAAGTATTTTGTGACGAAAGAGCCCTGATCGTTGACCCGCCGTCGAGCGCACCTCCCCGTATCGCGCTCAACGCTGCAAGGCACCGCTCTTTCCGCCCCTCCCACTGCATGCCGAGCGATCGGCATGCAGGATTTCTGCCAAGCCTTTCGCTGACCATCGCCCGCAAAGACAGCCTCTCGCAATTGCACCCATTTTTGCCTCCTCTGAGGCAACCGGAACTCCGGGTTGATTCTCTACATTCGGTGATAGAACATGTTCTCGGGATTGTCTCTGCTCCTCGAGTTGCGACCTCCACCCCTAGAAACCGGTCTGGCGTACCGGAGGGGAAAACGGGTTCTGCTCGCCCAACGGCCAGGCAAGGATCTTTCATCCCCGGCTACCCGCGAGGCGTGGTATCAGCGTTGGACCACAGCCGCATCTAAGGCAGCTGTATAGTAATAAACTTAAGAAAAGGAAGAGGTAGGAGTGAACGATTTTAGTGCATGGAAAGTTTTTCAAACCGTGATTCCTGCGGCGAGATTTCCTTGGAGCAAATATAGGTTCCTCCTGGCGGGACTCTGCTTCACTGGCATGTGCGGGTTGGCAACATCCCAGCCACTGCCTCCCCTGCAGTTGGTTCATCAAGTGGTCAACAATGAATTGGCCGCCAACCAGAATGATCACTCCCACTGGATGTATCGGGACTCCGACACAGTTCCCGGCAAAGGTACGGTGAAGATAGTGGTTCAGACCTCCCAGGGCACCATATCCAAAACCATCGAACTGAACGGCCATCCCCTCACCCCGCAGGAGCAGGCACAAGACCGGGCCAAAATGGAAAGTATCCTCAACGATCCATCTGTACTAGCGAAGCAGCGTAAAACAAGCGAGCACGACGACCAGCAGGGCGTCGAATTGACGAAAATGGTGGCCGATGCCTTTTTATGGACGGAGGTCGGTGAATCGAATGGTGAAATCACACTTCATTTCAAACCCAACCCCGCCTTTCACCCCCCCACCTACGCCTCGCGCGTATTCGCTTCCATGACCGGTCAGATGGTGGTGGACGCCAAACAAAAGCGCCTGATCGACCTTAGCGGGACCCTCGTTCAGCCGGTCGAGTTCGGCTGGGGCTTGCTGGGAAGGCTAGAAAAGGGTGGCACCTTCCGCGTGGTTCGGTCTCAGGTTGCTCCCGGTGAGTGGGAGATCACCCAGACCCACGTCCACATCTCCGGGCACGCGTTCATTATTAAAAGCATCAATGAGCAGGAAGACGAGATTACCAGCCATTACAAGGCCACTCCAGCATCGCTTACCCTCAGTCAGGCAGCCCAGATGCTCACGGACGGCCAAGTCGCGAAAGATTTAGGCATTGCGCCGGAAAAATGATTCCCTGTGAATCTCTCGCCCTCCACAAAGCCCTATTTCCAAACAGCGGGGATCAGCTTTGCACATTGAGTGCGAGAAAATAACATAGGAGAAAGTCGCGCCTGTGCAGAGCGTGGAGAACGTGGCATTCAATTTCCGCGCTGCCACGGTTTGGGTGCCACTTTTACCGGTTTTACTTTTTCCCACTGCCCGGTTTTAGAAAACAGGGCGCATCATGCCGCCGCTTGTTTGCTGGTTTTTCCCTGGTTATGCAATTTTCCACTGGCATCTGCTTCTACTACTATTTTAAATATTCATTTTTTATGCCGTTTAGAAGTAGTACTAGCCACATTTTTAAAAGACCCCTACCATCCTCAGTCGCCGCCTGTTTTTCATTCGATTGACCCCGGTTTTCCGCAGCGAATTTCCATCGCTCCCCATAAGTTTGTTCTCTACAATGATGAGACAGTAGGAGTAGACTTCGCAGCGGAACACTCCTGTGGTATATAACGTTGAAAAGAGACGATTCTGAATGCCAAGCCTGGAAGTCCAGCCGGAGAAACCAGTGGTCGAGAGTACTGCGATGGAAATCAGCGTAAATCGGCAACAATTGCTGCGCGAGTTGACTGCCACTCAGGGAGTTGTTGAACGCAAGACGACGATCCCAATTCTGTCGAATTTTCTACTGGAAGCAGACCAGGATCGACTGACGATCACAGCCACAGATCTCGATCAAAGCATTCGCACCTCCTGTGCGGCCCAAGTCAAGAAGCCCGGCGCATGTACCATTCCGGCGCGGAAATTGTACGACTACATCAAACTGCTGCCCGATGGAGAAATTGGCATCAAGTTGATGGAGAACCACTGGGTCCAGCTTCGGCTGGGCCGCTCGAATACGAAAATGGTAGGCATGGCGCGCGCCAACTTCCCTCAAGTCTTGCCGTTTCCTACTGCGGGAGCCATACGCCTACCCGCTTCCGTCCTACGCAATATGATTGGCAAGACCATCTTTGCCGTCGCCAACGAAGAGTCTCGCTATACGTTGAATGGCGCTTTGCTGCTGGTCAAAGCAGGCAGCCTGACCATGGTTGCGACCGACGGCCATCGCCTCGCGCACATCGAGAAGACAGGCGAAAATCTGGCCGTCAGCGGAGAGAAAAGATTGCTGATCCCGCGCAAGGCGTTGGCGGAGTTGCAATCTCTGCTGGCCAATACGGAGGAAGAATTCATTGACTTCTCCGACGATGAGCAGACCCTCTACTTCCAGGTTGGCAATCGTGTCCTGACTTCGCGCAAACTGACCGGTCAGTTTCCCAACTATGAGGCGGTTCTGCCGCGCGACAACAACCGCTTTGTCATCGTGCGTACCGTCGATCTTCTGGCCTCCATCCAGCGCGTTGCGCAGTTTGCGGACGAACGCTCGGGT
>JAJZIF010000195.1 GCA_021810735.1 Acidobacteriota bacterium | reverse complement strand
CCATCCAAACGGGGGGAAGGCGGAAGCGCTGAATTACGGCTTGCAGCATGTGACCGAGGAAATCTTCCTGGGCATCGACGCCGATACGGTGATTGCCCCGGACGCCATTGCGAAGCTGGTACCGCGCATGGCCGACCCAAGCGTAGGGGCGGTGGCCGGCAATGCCAAGGTTGGCAATCGCGTGAACCTGTGGACGCGCTGGCAGGCGCTGGAATATATCACCAGCCAGAACTTCGAGCGGCGCGCGCTGGATTTGTTCAACGTCGTTACGGTTGTTCCCGGGGCCATTGGAGCATGGCGAACGACCGCAGTGAAAGCGGCGAACGGCTACCACGTGAATACTGTGGCCGAGGATGCGGACCTGACCATGAACCTGCTGCAGCAGGGGTACAAGGTGGTGTATGAGGACCGGGCGTTTGCGTTCACGGAAGCGCCGGCGAATATGCGCAGCCTGATGCGTCAGCGATTCCGCTGGTCGTTCGGGATATTGCAGGCGGTGGTCAAACATCGCGGCGCGTTTCTACGTCATCGCGCCATGGGGTTGTTCGCGTTGCCGAACATGATCGTGTTCCAGATCATCCTGCCGCTGTTCTCTCCCTTTATCGACTTGATGTTTATCGCTGGTGTGGTGCATTATTTTGTCGACCAGCATTTCCATCCGGAAGCGGCCAGCACGGCCAGCTTCGAAAAACTGATCATCTATTTCCTGGCGTTTCTGGTGGTGGATTTTCTTGCGTCTTCGCTGGCGTTTCTGCTGGAGCCGCGCCACGCCAGCAACAAAGGCGACGGCTGGCTGTTGTTCCACATCTGGATACAACGCTTCACCTATCGGCAAGTCTTCTCTCTGGTGCTGCTGAAGACGATCAAGCGCGCGATCGATGGGCGGCCGTTCGCGTGGGAGAAACAGGAACGAACCGCGCGGCTTTCGGCGAACACGGAACGGGCGACGGGGGGAAAGTAAACCCCGCGATCCAATCTCGCATCCGATTTTTTTGACTCGCCAAAAGTGAGTTGTTAAGCTTCGATATAAGAACCTGATCCCCCCTTTTTTGGAGACGAATGTGAAGAAAATCTCAGTTCCTGGAATTCATTGTGCAGCCGCTTTGTTTTTAGGTTTGACTATCGCCGCTCCGCAGGGAATCGTGGCGCAAAATCATGTCGTTTCTCCAGCGGAGATTCAGAAAAATCTCATGGCCTCCTCGGCTGCTCGTCAGCGCAACCAAGAGCAGGTGCGGAGTTTTTTGTCTTCAGAACAAGCCAAGCGCGCGATGAAAGAAGCCAAGATCGATCCGCAGCAGGTCGCAAATGCTGTCAGCCAGCTGAATAACGAGGAACTGGCGCGCCTGGCCGCTCGTTCCGCCAAGGCGCAAAAGGACTTTGCCGCGGGAAACATCGACAATCATGATTTGCTGATCATTCTGGTGGGGATTGCCGTTCTGATTTTGATCATCGTCGCTGTCCACTAAGAATGAAATTGCGTGTGCTGGCTTGTCTGCTCCTGCTTGGCGGTCCATGGATGACGACTGGGGCGCAGCCTGGTCAGACACTGGCAGCGACGCCCTCCGATATTTGGATCGATGTACCTTTTGCCGCGCAGACGAAGGATGGCTGCGGCTCTGCCTCCATGGCCATGGTGATGCGGTATTGGGACATGAAGGAGAGCAGGCCCGTTGCTGCCGGAGCGGACCCGGAAGCGATCCAGGGGGCGCTGTTTTCGCGTGCCGCGAGCGGGATCTATGCCAGCCGCATGCAAAAATATTTCCGCGACTCCGGGTATCAGGCCTTTGCGTTCCATGGTCAATGGAGCGATCTGGAGCATCATCTGGCGCTGGGCCGTCCGCTTATCGTGGCCATCCAGGCGAGCGGGGCGCACGGGCCGCTTCACTATGCGGTTGTCGTGGGGATCGATTCGAAGCGGGGATTTGTTTTTTTGAACGATCCCGCGCAGCAGAAAATGCTTCGAATCTCGCGGGAAGGATTCGAGTCGGAATGGCGACCCACAGACGACTGGACCTTGCTGGCCGTCCCCAAGCCCGCGCATTGATTGTATTGTTATTCGTCTTCCTCTTCTGCGCGTTCCAGGCGCGCGCGCAGGCGAATGTTCCCGCAGCGGACCGGGCCAGCCAGGTGAAACGGCTGTACGACGCGGGCAAGTGGGACGCTGTCGTTCGCGCGGTGCGGCAATCGCCCGCAGAGCCCGCTGACCTGGAACTGGATCGCGGGCTGGCGCTGGCGCAGCTGCATCGTTTGCGCGAGGCGGAGGCTGCGTTGCAGGCAGGCCATCAGGGACATCCGCGCGACCCGCGGTTTCTGGTGGAGCTGGGCGGAATCGCCTACCTTGAAAAGCGATTTTCCACGGCAAAGAAAGAATTGCGCCGCGCGCTCGACATGGATCCGCGCGATGCGTATGCGAACAACTTGCTGGCTTCCATTTACTTTCTGGAAGGCAACCTGGAAGCAGCCTTGCAATATTGGAATCGAGCAGAGAAGCCGATCGTCAACGACCTGATGTACGACCCGCAGCCGAAGCTGGATCCACTGATTCTGGATCGGACCTTCCAATTTTCTCCGGGAAGCGTTTGGAAGCGAAATCAATTTCTGACGACGCAGGCGGAACTGAAGTTGCTGGACCTTTTTCCTCACACGTATTACGAACTGGCGGCGCAGCCGGATGGATCTTTCAAGCTGGTCTGGCATGACAGCGAGAGACCCGCGTGGGACAGCACAACGCTGGACAGCATCGCGCCGATGCTGCGTGGGTTGCCGTATCAATCGGTGTATCCGGAGTTTGCCAACCTGAACAACAAGGGGCTGAACTGGTTGTCGTTCGTGCGGTGGGATGATGAAAAGCGCTGGCTCTCCAGCGAGGCGGCATGGCCGCTGGAGGAAAATCCGAAGCAGCGCATTCGGTTGTATTTTGTGGGAAGGAACGAGAACTGGAACATCACGAGGACGCTGGCGCCGACTGCGCCGTCGGCTGCGGGCTTCAACATGAGACGGGCCGTGGTTGGGGCGGAGGTTGCCTCGATTGCAGGCTGGCAATGGCAATGGAATCTGGCGGCGGAATACTCTTATCGCGATTTTCGAACGCTGACGGGGATTCCCGGGCCGGCGGAGCGATTTTTCACGGACAGTTCGGGGCTCACGCTGCGGGCCAATATTCAGCGGTCGCTGATTCGATTTCCTGAAAGAAGATTTTCGCTGGATGCAGGCGCCAGCGGAGAGGCCGGGAAATTCACCGCGAAGCCACTTGGGAGATATGGTCGTGTCGAGGGCTTGCTGGCGGCAAATTGGCTTCCGCAAGCGACAGGCGAGGATTATGAAGTGACGTCGTTGTTGCGGACGGGGGGCACGGCTGGGCAGGTTCCGTTCGACGAGCTGTACATGCTGGGCTTCGATCGGGACAACGAGCTCTGGATGCGCGGCCACAATGGGCTGGTGAACGGGCAAAAGGGAAATGCTCCGCTGGGGACGAATTTTATTCTCTCCAATTCCGACATCGACAAGGTGGTGTATGACGGAGGCTTCTTGCTGGTGAAGGCCGGACCGTTTGTCGACACGGGAGATATTACCGATCCTTCTCAGTTCTTCGGGTCGCGGAAATGGCTGACGGACACCGGGCTGCAAACTACGGTGAGAGTGCTGGGAAGCTTTGAGTTTGTGTTGGGCTACGGGAAGGACCTGCGCTCCGGGAACAACACGTTCTACTCCACAGTGACGCGATAGCGAGCGGCAGGGAAGGCGGGCGTGTTCTACACTAGGGCAGTATGGCGACGCTCGAGTTATCCACCGCAATTTCCATTCGTAGCCCCAGTGGCGCATTTCGCAATGAGCCATTCCTGGATTTTGGCCAGGAGGACACGGCGCGCGCGATGCGCGAGGCATTGGCGCGGGTTGCCGACCAGCTTGGCCAGGAATACGACCTGGTGATTGGCGGCAGGCGCATTCGGACTGCTGAAAAGATACGGTCGTTGAATCCCGCCAATCCTTCGCAGGTGGTTGGGGTACATCAGAAGGCGGGGGCGGAACATGCCGAAATCGCGATGCAGGCAGCGCAGGATGCGTACCGCGGTTGGCGCCTCGCACCGGCGGAGGAACGCGCGTCGTTGTTGTTGCGGGCGGCGGAGTTGCTGCGCGAGCGCAAGCTGGATTTCTGCGCGTGGCTGACGCATGAAGTGGGCAAGAACTGGGGCGAAGCGGACGCCGACGTCGGCGAGACCATCGATTTTCTGGAATTTTATGCGCGGGAGGCGTTGCGTCTCGCGGCCGCGACGACGCCGATTCAATATCCTGGCGAGCGGAACGAACTGCTGTATATTCCGCTGGGCGTTGGCGCGGTGATACCGCCGTGGAATTTTCCGCTGGCCATTATGGCGGGCATGACGGCGGCCGCAGTGGTGACGGGAAACACCGTGATCCTGAAGCCGTCGAGCGATTCGCCGACGATTGCAGCGCGCTTTTTCAATCTGCTGGAAGAGGCTGGCCTGCCGCCGGGGGTGGTCAATTTCTGTCCCGGTTCGGGCGCGACTTTCGGCAATGCAATCGTCGAACATCCGAAGACGCGGTTCATCGCGTTTACGGGCTCGAAAGAAGTTGGGCTGGACATTCATGCTCGCGCGGCACACAACAAGCCAGGGCAGATTTGGATCAAGCGGACGATTCTGGAAATGGGCGGGAAGGATTCCATCCTGGTCGAGGCGGACTGCGATCTGGATGCAGCCGTGACAGGGGTGCTGCAGTCGGCATTCGGATTCAGCGGACAGAAGTGCTCGGCTTGCTCGCGCGCCATTGTGGATGACCAGATCTACGATATTTTTGTGGACCGATTGCGCGAGGGCGCGAAACAGTTGCAGGTCGGCGACCCGGCAAAGAACGCAGCCATGGGTCCGGTGGTGAATCAGGCCGCGTATGAATCCATGTTGCGCTACATTGAAATTGGCAAGCAGGAGGGCCGGCTAGTGGCGGGCGGGAATGCGGTCGAGTCGCAAGAGAATGGGTATTATATCGAGCCTACAATTTTCTGCGACATTGCGCCGAACGCGCGGCTTGCGCAGGAAGAAATTTTTGGGCCGGTGCTTGCGGTCATTCGCTCGAACAATTTTGAACAGGCTATAGAAATTGCGAACAACACGGAATATGGATTGACCGGCTCGATCTATTCTCAGTCGAGAGAAAAGCTGGCGGTTGGACGCCGGGACTTTCACGTCGGCAATTTATATTTCAATCGCAAATGCACCGGCGCCATGGTTGGGGCCCATCCGTTCGGCGGATTTAACATGTCGGGGACGGACTCGAAGGCCGGAGGGCCGGATTATCTATATTTGTTCACTCAGGCGAAATCGGTTGCGGAAAGACTGAGCTAGCCGAGCGAACCGATCTATAGTGGTGGGTACTGCGGACAAAATGTCGCGCCTGAAAGTTTTTGTCAAACTTCTCCTTCTGGATCGAGACGAAAGAGGAATTTGTCGTGGCGAAGATTCTATGTGTCGATGACGAGCCCGCCGCAGTGGCGTTGAAGCAAGCCATCCTGGAGCGCGCCGGCCATTCGGTGACGACAAGCTCCTCTGCGAATGAGGCGATCGTTCTGCTGCAGCGCGAGACATTCGATGCGGTGGTGACGGACTGGAAACTGGGCGAAGAGAGCGGAAGACAAATTCTGCTGGCGGCAAAGTCGAGAGTGCATGTGCCGGTGGTGGTCGTCTCTGGATATTGTTCGGAGGCATTCCGCGCAGCCAAGCCGCAGGCGGACATCTACCTGGAAAAACCGGTTGACGCGACAGAATTGGTGACAATCATCCAAGCGCTGTTGCATTCGAACTGATTTACAGTTTGTGGAGTGATTTGAGGTAGTGAGTCATTCTGAACCCTACGGCTGCGCGCAGGGCAGATATCGCTCAGCGATGCGAAAAATCCAAACGATATGCGCATCGTACACTCCGTCCTCACGCTCCGGATTCTTCGCTGCGCCCAGAATGACTCATCTCGTGTTTGACTGCGTATATGTAGATTCGCTCCAGTACTACAGTTGCAGTTAATGGATTCCCCTGATTTCCATCGCGACCCCACTCGCTCACTGCTCTCTAAAAATCAATGGTTTACAGCGCAGCTACCCCAAACAATTCGCTATGTGCAACTGTAGAACTAGACTGCGGAACCCGCCTGCGAAGTTTCCTTCGCCGTTTCCACTGGACGTTGCGGCAGGCGAACGACAAATTCCGTCTTGCCCGGCTCCGACTCGAACCGAATGTCGCCGCCAAAATGTGCGGTCACAATCTTGTATGCGATGCTCAGGCCCAGGCCCGTACCCAGTCCCTCCGCCTTGCTGGTGAAGAACGGTTCAAAGATATGCGGCCGATGTTCCGCCGAAATTCCCGAGCCGTCATCCAGCACGCCTACGTACACATCGTTTCCATCCGCCCATGTGCGAACAGTAATGTGTCCCTTCTGTGGCGCCGCGTCCACGGCATTGTCCAGCAGATTCAACCACACTTGATGCAGACCGGTCGCCGCCGACTGCAGAATGGAAACATCGGAACTGAAGTCCCTGGAAACCTGAATCTCTTTCTGCCGTATCTTGTGCCCGAGAATCATCAGCGCGCTCTGGATGCTCTTATGGATATCCACCGCCTGACAACACATCTTGTCGGCATACGAGTAATGCTTCACCGCCATCACCAGCTCCGTCACCCGGGTGATGCTTTCCTCAATCGTCTCCAGTTGCTGCACGCTCGAAACCAGCGCCTCCAGCCAATGCAGCATGTCTGAAACCGCTGCCGGACGCACAGCCGCGCGCGCGCATTCCAGATTTTCCGCCGTCAACCCCATCCCTGCCAGCGGGGGAGCCAGTTTCCATGCATCCTCGATGCCCGCCTCTTCCAGCCATTGCGACAAGGTTTCCTCCGCATCGGCCTGATCGAGCGAAGTCGTCGCCGCCAGCTTGTGCGGCTGCAAAACATACTTCTGCAACTCGGCGATGCAGTCGAACTCCTCCGCCTGCAGGCCGGTCTTCCAGTTGCGCAGGTTCAGCTCCTGCAGGCGGGCCAGGTCCTCCCGCAGTTGCACTGTCGCCCGTTTCGCAGCACTGCCTGGATTGTTCAATTCATGCATCAGGCCCGCCGCCATCGTACCGAGAGCTGCCAACTTCTCCCGCTGCATCA
>JAJZIF010000194.1 GCA_021810735.1 Acidobacteriota bacterium | reverse complement strand
GAGCCGCTTAAAGAGCGCGTGCACGAGAAAATTGAGATCGACAACGGCAATCCTGCGACCGCTCTTACGTGAGTAGAGGGTATAGCCGTCGGCCGCGGGAATCGTAACCGCTACGGGATCGATTTTTGGAGACTCCAGAATCGTATGCCAGGAAGAAGCGTGAGGAACACTCGCGCGCAGCAAGGCATCCGCATACTGCGTTCTTTCGCCGGAGGGGTACGAAAAAGATTTGAAAAGCGGCGAATGAAGCACCGAGGCAACATCTGCCGAGGCATGGAAGACGACCGGCGATTTGCTGTCCTGTCCCGCGAACGAGAGTGTCACGGGCACCAGCACGACGGGAATTCTTGTCGCGCCACCTTTTGCCGGGGAATTACCGACCAAAGTGTATTGATGTCCGTGGGAGGAAAAGTGAAAGACGGGAACCGCGGCCTGGGCATGCAGGGTTGCTGTAATGCAGGCAGCCATGATGAGTGAGCAGAACGACTTCAATGAAGACCCCTTCTTGCCGCACGATACGGCAACGGTGGTTCGCCAAACAGTTTTGGTCTTACGGAGCCCCAGCTTCCGAGCCATTTCAACATCCCGTGCCCCTAGACTACGAGGACTTCTACGCCTGCGGCGCGGAAAGCATCGAGGGCATCGGAGTCGATTCCCTGATCCGTAATGATTTTGTCGATCTGGTTCAAGGGGCAGATCAGCGATGGGCTTACCATGCCGACCTTGCTGGAGTCGGCAACCAGGATGACTTTCTTTGACTGGCGGGCAAAGGCGCGGAAAATGGCGGCCTCATCGGCTTCAATCGCTGTAGCCCCGCGCACCGGGTCGATCCCAGTAGCGCCGATGAACACCTTGTCCATGAATATTCCGGAGATCGCCTCAATCGCGATCGGTCCGATCAGCGAGAAAGCTCCCGCCCAGCGCAGCGTACCGCCAATCACCGTAACATTGAGCCCCGGTTGATTGCTGAACTCCATGCCTATATTGACGGCGTTGGTGACCACATGAATGCCTGTGCGATGCCGGATGCAACGTGCAATTTGCGTGGTCGTCGTGCCGGCGGTGAGGCCGATGGTTTCGTGTTCGGCGATCAGTTCTGCGGCAGCAACACCAATGCGGCGCTTTTCTTCTGTGAATCGGCTTTCGCGTTCCTGGAAAGATGAGTCAAATCGGAAGGGCTCGTATTGCGCCTGCCCTGCAAGCTTTGCGCCGCCATGAGTACGGCGTACCAGCCCCCCTTCTTCAAGACGAGTAAGGTCGCGCCGCACACTTGCAGGGGAGGCTCCGGTGAGTTCCACGAGCTGATCGACTGAAGTCGTGCCGTGGCGAAGGACTGCCTGGAGAATCTGCTTTGCCCGCTTGTCTGTCTTTACTGACATGGTTTCGTGCCTTCGGAGCCATGAAGGAATTGGTAAGAGAACTTTATCGCATACTCTTGGCTAATTTTTCCTGCGAGAGTTGTTTGAGCGCCTCCACCATCGCGCGGACATCCTCTTCGAGCGTGGCATATCGCACGTACTCGCGATCCCGCACTTCACCCATGGAAACGCCCTGCTTGTGAAAGTCCGTAGGCGTCGGAAGGGGTCTGCGCAAGCTGGCATGAAATTCGGTGATGCCGGAAGCCTCTGCCACATGCTTCACGGTCTTGAGCGTAAGGCCACCACCAGCCATGATGGCAATGCGATTGGAAGCCGCCAGATGCAACTCCCGCAGGAGTTCGCAGCCTCGCATTACATTGGGGGCGCCACCCGAACTAAGGATGCGCCGCGCACCGGTAGAGATGACTTCTTCCAGCGCGGTCAAGGGATCGGGAGTCATGTCAATGGCGCGATGAAAGGTGACCGGCAAGGGATGCGCCCTTTGCACAAGTTCACGTGTGCGTTCTATATCGATGCTACCGTGCTCGTTCAGCATTCCGAAGACAAAGCCGTTGGCGCCGAGCCGGCGGGCTTCATCCATGTCATGCTGCATGACCTCGAACTCGTCCGCAGAGTACAAGAAGTCTCCGCCCCGGGGACGAATCATGACAAAGATGTCGATCCGGAGACGCGAACGGATAACCGAGATCAACCCTGGTCCCGGTGTGATTCCACCTTCCAGGAGGTCGGAGCATAGCTCAATGCGATGCGCCCCTCCTCGTTCCGCAGCCACCGCCGATGCCACTGAATCTGCGCAAACTTCTAACAACATGGCAACCTGCTTCAGCCTCCCTTGTGTCTTTCCGGCTTCTGCAATTCGGTTTCAGCCGCAAATGACCCCAAATACATCCACACCGTGTGATACCACCACACGACGACAACGGCAAGGCAGGCCACTTTTTGGAGTGACCTGCCCATGCCCAGCTAGAACGTGAATTGTGCTGTGAGTTGCATAATACGCGGATTCCACAGGGATATCGCGCCATAAGTTGGGTTGTCGAGGGCGCCGAACGAAGTACTCGTGACGGTCGAGTTCGGGAAGAGCTCGCCCGTATTCGAATGCCAGGTGGATCCCACGTTGAAGATTTCCGCACGAATCAAGAGATTGGTATGGCCGGGCATGTGGGTGGTTTTCCCAAACGCGGCATCCAGATTCGTGAAGAAGGGTGTGGTTTCCGGGCTCTTGTTGGTATTGCCGTAACGACCAAGAGCCGGCGTGGAGTACTCAGAGGTGTCGAACCACTGGTTGAGCGACCGTTTGAAGCCGGGGCTCTTCTGATAGGTTGAGTTGGCCAGGATGCGCCCTGCGTAATAGATGGCCGTCTGATCGGCAGGTTCGCCGCCATAAACCGCGAACGGGAAGCCGCTCGACAACTGGTAGATGCCGCTGGCAGTCCAGCCCGCAGTCACGGCATTCAGCCAGCCGCGATGGAAGAACTCGGGCACCTGATAAACATAGGTAGCCACAAAGCGGTTGGTCTGGTTCGACGCAGCGAGACCGTATTCCTGGTAAGGATCGTGGGGGTTCTGGATCAGGTTCGGCTCACCGTTGATGAGGTTAATGCCCGAAGTCAGATCCATGGTCTTTGAGTAGGTGTAGTTAAGGTGATAGGTCATGCCGTGCCACGGACGCTGGATCAACTGCACCTGAAGTCCGTTGTAAGTGGACTGGAAGCCGTTGCGGTTTCCATACAGGTAAGGCGGCATATTCGGATATGGTTCGCGCGTGTCAATCGGCTGGAAGTTCGGATCGTTCAAACAATATGCGTTGCTTCCAGTAGCCTGAGAAATATCGGCCAGCGAGTTACAGGTATCGCCTGCCACTCGGGGCAGATATGCTGCGCCAAGAATATCCTGGCTTGGCTGACGGAGACCGTGATCGCCCACATAGCCCACGTCGAGCATCAGCGTCGGCCGGAGCATGTACTGCGTATCCAGGTTCCATTGTTCGTCGTAGGGAGTGTGGTTGGTAGGCCAGTTGACCTGATTGTAGGGGAACAGATAATTCGGAAGGCTGAAGCTCTGGTTGGCCGTAATAGGCGCGTTCCAGAGGTGCCTCATCTGCACCGGAGACTGCGTCTCGTTCCCGGTGGGGGTGGCATAGGGAGCAGCAGCAAGGTTGTAGAGACTGTCCTTGTCATACTGCGTGCCGTCATAGTAGCGGTTATACGCGCCGTAGAAGATGCCGAAGCCGCCGCGCACGACGAACTTCTTGCTGAAAGGTGGGCGATAGGCAAAGCCGAAGCGCGGCGCAAAGTCTCTGGTGTCTACGGGGACCAGCGTTGCGCTGGCGCCGCAGCCCAGGTAATTCGGGTTGCCGCCGCCGGCGAGAATGGGTTTCACGAAGTTGCAGTTGGCCCATACCAGCTGACCGCCGTTAGCCGTGTTGAAGGCATAACCGCTGTGATCCTTGCTCTTGAAGTTCGGCGGACGCTCCCAGCGAAGGCCGAGGTTGAGAGTCAGATTGCTGGTGACACGATAGTCATCCTGGAAGTAGAGATTCCAGTTGTTGCCCCAGACATTGAAGTTATCCGTGCCCAATGGCGGCGGGCCCGATTCACTATTCGGGTCGCCGAGCAGAAAGTCTGCGACCGGGTTGCCCTCATAAGGTGCGCTGGAGCTATAGGCGCCATTCGATGCAAGGCTGTCACCGGCATATGAGGGGACCGCTGCGGTGAATTCCCCATTGAAAGCGAGATTTCCGGTGCCGCCATAGTTATCCACCTCGGCAAGGTTGATCCTGCGGAAGTCGATGCCGAAGTTCAGCGTCTGCTTGCCGCGCGTCATGGTGAAGGTATCTCTGCCCTGGTAGATGTTGTCGACATAGGTCGTCGGCTCGCCGCCACCGATGCAGTAGTAGAAAGTGAGGCAGATATTTGGCAAATCGAAGGTTACAGGGTTGGTGTTGGTGTTCTGGAAGCCTACATTTGCTGAAATATTGGGTCCATAAGCCGTGTTCTGACCACTGAAGAAGTGATCTCGATCATAACCGAGGACGGCTTCATTGATGGTGTTCTGATTGAAGATGTGGGTCCAGGATGCGCCGATCAGTTTTGGCCGTTCATAGGTCGTATTTCCCTGGCCGAAGTTAATGCTGGAGCTCGCCTGTGAGAGGTTCCCTATATTTACCGTGAAGATCAGGTGGTCCGACTGGCCGATGTACTGGTCAATACGACCGGTACCAATGCCTGTGGTCTTTGTTGTTTTCGTGAGCGCGGAGTAGTTGCTGCAGCCTTCGAGAATGTGCTGTTGTTCTCCGCAGGTTCCGACATTGGGAACATCCCAATATTGCAGAACCTTCTGCGCGATAGGATCGATCATGCTGAGCGGAATCTGGTTATTTGGAAACGGCTGGCGAATGATCGGATCATTCGTCGGGCTCTCGGGCTGATTCGGATTGTAGTTCGGATTGGCGACCGTGGTTTCCGGATTGTAGATGGGAAACGGCCAGGCCCTAAAGTCGCCTTTCAGTTCGGCAGGCAGCGGAGTAAATACGGTAGACGGACTGTTGGTGGCAGTGTAGAGACCTTCATCGTAGCTCAACATGAAGAAGGTCTTGTTGTGACCGTTATAGACGTGAGGAATCCAGACAGGCCCGCTGATCATGCCGCCAAACTGATTCTGGTGATACGGAGGACTCAGGGAAGCATGACCTCCGGTCGCCAGATTCTGGGCCTGGATGTAAAGGTTGTTCGGCTGCATCCAGTTGGCCTGCAACGTTTCATAGGCCCCGCCATGAAAGCGGTTTGCACCGGATTTGACAGCCACGTTGACCTGGGTCACGCCGCCGCCGTACTGGGCGCCGTACATCCCGTTCATCATCTTGAATTCCTGAACAGCCAGCTCGTTCGGGATGTTGATCGGCACGCTGAAGAAGAGATCCGTATCGTCGATGCCGTCCAGAGAATATCCGGTGGACTGGGCCTGGGCGCCGTCGACACTGACTTCGGTGTAGTCGGTGTTCAGACCGTGGTAGGCCCAGACGCCGCCCGAGCCTCCGGGAGTGATATTCGCACCAATGTCGGTCAGCATCAGGTTGGTGAAGTCGCGGCCTGCAATAGGCAGCTGTTCAATGGTCTTGCCCTGCAGGACCTGACCGACGGTAGCATCGTCGGTGTGCAGCATCTGCCCCAGAGCCGACACCTTGACGGTGGTGGCCACGCTGCCGACTTTGAGCCTGAAGTTCTGGCGCAAGGTCTGGTTGACTTCCAGAGTGAGATCTGTGGCGATCTGCGAAGAAAATCCAGAAGCTGAAACGCTGACCGAATAGTTTCCCGGATTGAGGTAAGGAACGACGTAATCACCATCGGCGTTCGTCGTGACGTTATTTACGACGTTGGTGTTTACATCCTTGATCGAGACTTTTGCCCCGGGGATGACGGCTCCTGTGGGGTCTTCCACATGGCCGACGATGGTGCCTTGAGCGCTTTGTGCGAATGCGAGCTGGCCGCCGAATGCGAGAAAACCAACAGCCGCCAGCAGGACGAGGTACCGCCAAAACGATTGTTGCCTGATGTGCAACATTTCCAGCCTCCTAAGTTCAACTGACCTTACAGCTACATATTTCGCCGGGCCTTTCGATGAGGGCTCCGACAGATTTTTCAAGATGGATCAATTTACCGCGTCAACGCTCAAATAATCAATATTCGATCAAAAATAAATCAATTTGATCATTAACAATGAGCTGAGTGAGCAGCTAAACCATCGTGAAATCAGGAATTTAGGTCTTCGGCGATATCCAATTAGGCGCGGATCTTTGTCGATCGGCTATTGCCTCATGTGGAAAACTTCAGACTCCGCAGGCACCAGTCACGAACACAACGGAGGCAGTTGCCGGAGATGCATTGCGGGAAGTGGATCGGCGCGAAACCTGGTGAGTTGGCAGGGAGCGACATGGCAAAGGGCGCGGAATGCGGGCACTGGCTGAAGAGCGGCCTCGCGGCAATCAAAAGGCGCCTGACCATTTTCGATCAGGCGCCTTGATGACAAGCAAGACTGGAGTGGGTTTTGGACTTGATTAGCTCATATTTCTGCCATGCCGGCTGGTCAAAAGTCCTGACGGAGGACGGTCCGCGGGTGCGGATCCCCACTCCTTGTCGGGATGTTTTCCCATGCGGAACCGGAGTTCCCCGCCGGCGAGAATCTCGTCGTGGGTGATCCAGGAGCGGCTCAGGGGCTTGCCGTTGAGCTTGACGCTTTGCACGTACATGTTTTCGTCGGAGTTATTCTCGGCCACGATGTGGAAGGTGGTGCGCGCTTCGGGATTGTGAATGGCGGCGCGATTGACCAGCGGGCTTCCGAGTATGTAGACGCCGGTGACGGCATTCACCGGATAGAAGCCGAGCGACGCAAAGACAAACCAGCTGGAGGTCTGCCCGCAATCATCGTTGCCCGGCACGCCCGCAGGGGTGTTGTTATAGAGGCCGGCGACCTTGCGCACCCACTTCTGGGTTTTCCACGGGGCCCCGGCAAAGGGATAGAGATAAGGAATGTGATTGCTGGGTTCGTCGCCCTGTGCGTCCTGGCCAACCATGCCGCTGATATCGGGCGGGGAGTTGAGGACGTTGGACGGGGCTGTGAAAAGCGCATCGAGTTTTGCGATGAAGGCCTCGTCGCCGCCGTAGAGATTGATGAGCCCCTGCACATCCTGCATGACGTTGAAGGTCGCCTGCCAGGCATCGGACTCGGTGTAGTCGGACCAGATTTCTTCGTCGGGACGGAAGGGCTCGAGCCACTGGCCATCTGCGGTCTTGCCACGCATGAAGCCGGTCCTGGGATCGAAGATGT
>JAJZIF010000193.1 GCA_021810735.1 Acidobacteriota bacterium | reverse complement strand
TCGAGGAGCGGGTTGGAATGTCATCAAGGTCATCTGGGGTTCGGACTGGGATGAGTTGTTCGAGCGCGACCACCAGGGATTGCTGGTCAAGCGGATGGAAGAGTGCGTCGATGGCGACTACCAGGCTTTCAAAGCCAAGAACGGCCGCTACGTGCGCGAGCACTTCTTCGGCAAGTATCCCGAGTTGCTGAAACTGGTCGAAGACTGGACCGACAAACAGATTTTCAAGCTCCACCGCGGCGGCCATGACCCCGCCAAAATCTATAACGCATACAAGCGCGCTCTCGATCACAAGGGCAGCCCGACAGTCATCCTGGCAAAAACCATCAAGGGTTACGGACTTGGCTCCGCGCAGGCTCGCAACGCCACCCACTCGGAAAAAAAGCTCACCGACGAGAGCCTGGCAGAGTTCGTCAAGCATTTCGATATCCCGCTTCCCGAAGGCGCGGCGAAACATGCGGATTTCTATCGCCCCGACCCTAGTGACCCGGCAATCCAGTACCTGCAGTCGCGACGAGCCGAACTCGGCGGTTATCTTCCAAAGCGCGAAGTCCCGAAGACCAACTTCGATGCTCCTAGGCTGGAGTTCTTTCACGAATGGCTGTTGGGGTCCAAGGGTCGCGAAGTCTCTACCACCGGTGTTTTCGTCGCGATGCTGCGCGGACTTATGAAGGATCCGAAGATTGGGAAGCTTATCGTCCCGATTGTTCCTGACGAAGGCCGCACCTTCGGCATGGAATCGGCGATCAAGCAGGTTGGCATTTACGCTCACGAAGGGCAGAAGTATACGCCCCACGACGCCGATATGCTGTTGTCGTATCGAGAAAATGTCGACGGTCAGATACTGGAAGAAGGCATCACCGAAGCGGGCTCAATGGCCTCATTCACGGCGGCTGGTACGGCTTACACCAATTACCGGATTCCCATGGTGCCGTTTTACATGTACTACTCGATGTTCGGCTTTCAGCGGATCGGAGACATGGCATGGGCGTTTGCCGATTCGCGTGGTAAGGGCTTCATGATGGGCGGCACCGCCGGTCGCACAACAATGTTGGGCGAAGGCCTGCAGCACCAGGACGGCCACTCGCCGGTACTCTCCGGCACGATCCCCACCTGCCTTACCTACGACCCCGCGTTCGCCTACGAAATGGCGGTTATCATCCAGGACGGTCTTAGACGAATGTACGAAGCTGGCGAAGATTGCTTCTATTACATCACGATGTATAACGAGGCGTATGCGATGCCTGCGATGCCTAACGGCGAGGGCGTTCAGGAAGGCATCCTTCGGGGCATTTATAAGTACAAGGCCGCCGAGGCGGGTACATCGCAGGCGCAACTTTTCGGCTCCGGCGCAATCTTGAACGAGGTCGTTCGCGCCCAGCAGATTCTTGTCGAGAAGTACGAAATCGCGGCCGATGTCTGGAGCGTTACCAGCTACAACGAGCTACGCCGTAACGCGTTGGATGTCGAGCGCTGGAACCGGCTGCACCCTGCCGAGAAGGAACGCGTGCCATCCATTGTCACTGCTGTGGGCAACTCTGCCGGTCCTATTGTTGCAGCCAGCGATTACATGAAGTCGATGCCCGATAGCCTTGCGCCGTGGCTGGGTCCGCGACTGGTTTCGCTCGGCACCGACGGCTTCGGCCGCTCCGACAATCGCGAGCATCTTCGCCGTCACTTCGAGGTGGACGCCGAGTCCATCGTTGCGGCCACGCTCTCGAAGCTCGCGCGTGAAGGCGTCATCCAGGCCAATGCTGCGGAGAAAGCCTTCTCGGAACTCGGCCTACCCACCGAAGGCGCAGGAGCTGCTCGAACTTAAGCCGAATTTGAATATTGCGATACGAAGGCGGTATGTTTGCCTCTTCCTCGCGGCCGTTAGCTTCCTCTCGGTTACGCGGGCGTCTGACGGATCTTCCTGCGGGGAAAGGGCGTAAAACTGCGGGCAAACAATTGATTGGAGTGAGTTGTCGCTCCCTGGATGGGAGCGAGTGCCTGACTACATCGTGAGTTTTCGGCAAGGCTGCGTAGCATGTCTGTGAGAGAGTGAACCGGCTGCGAGGATCAGTTAGTTGCGGACGTATTTTGCCAGCAGTTCATCCATGTCATCGCCGACGCCATATCAAAATTGTGGCTGATGGTGCGCACGCGCTCCAGCCGGGCGATCATGTGGTTTCGGCAAGTGCGCGCGTTGTCCAAGATACCGGTTTAATTCCTGGAGGCTTTGCCGCGACGACGAGCGGGTAAGAGCATCTGGTTGACGCTGTCGATCGAGAAGGCCAGCGGGTCGAAGTCATAGCCGAGCCAGTTTCTCAGTTCCTGGTGCTGTTTGTGTTTGGGGTCAGCGATGGCCTCAACGAGATCGTAAAATCCAGGGATGCCCCCACAGTCTTCCGGCGGACAGGCAAGCCGACCATCGGTGCAGACCGGATACTTCGTACTCGGATCAACTGGAAGTTGCTTCTCCAGGACGATGGCGTGCTCCCAGCTATCGCCGAGATCATAGGTATAGATAAGCTTGGCGCCAGTCCTCGGCAGCACCTCGGAAAGACGCACTGTTCGCTCGTTTTCGACCGGATCCATCCCCATGTTCCGATATTCGGGGTCTGGCTTGCCGAAGTATCGTTTGCCGGCACGGAACTCGTGCATATGGCCGCCCTGCCACCCCATTGAGGCTTGCACTACATCGTGCAACTGCGCCAGCGTCATGACTGCGGGAACCAGCAGGCGGCGCCAGATGGGCGGTTTGGTGCCAAGCAGAGTGACCTTGATCTGATAGATGTCTTTCCACCCCGGCGACGAAGACCTGTCGCTGGGGACCCCGGCCTGAGAACTCGCGATCTTCTTCGTTGCCATGTCAGCCCTTTTCCGATATTAAAATTGCACTTCGCTGGCCAAGTGGGTTTCGTTGTCCACGCCGCAGGGTGACATTGCGCCTACCTCCGGCGTAAAGAAAACTGTTCCTGCTGCTGGGCGAACTGACTCGTCCGCAGAACCGTCCGGTTCTGCACCTCCGAGAATAGCCCCTGGTACAAAATATGGCCAATGACATCCTGCGCAAGACTCACCGACTGAAGCCGATCAAGGTCTGAAATCGTAATCTTCACGCCGGTTTCAGGTTGATAGGTAAGCCGAATTAGGAATGCCAGTGCTTCAAAACGTCTTCCGGTTTGTTCGGGAAACCGGTGATGCCGCGCGACCTGTCGAACTGATAAATGCGCCGCAGCGGCCTCGCTTGAAACGAGAGCTTCCGGAGGCCATTGCCGTCCAGCACGGCTCCCAATTCTGGCATTTGGCATGCCGCCAGTGCCTTGTTGTAAAGCTGCTGTTTGACCTCGCTGCGAATCTGGGCTACGTTAGTCAACTCGTTTGGATCATCCTGGAGGTGGAATAACTGCTCGCGTCCGCCATTGGCCATGAAAATATACTTCCACTGCTCGAAGCGGACCATCACCTTGAACTGCCTGCTTCCTGGATCTCCATAGAAGCAGACCAAATCATGCCGTTCTTGAGGAGTCCCAGCGGTAACGCCGAGGATGTCGTTGCCTTGCCGCAGCTCCTGGTGGCCGGCGGCGCCGGTAGCGATTCCAAAGAGGTCAGTAAGACAGGCCAAATCGTTTCGGCGGTGAGCTGCGGGAAGTCGCGCAGGCCAACTGACAAGGAGCGGTACATGGCAGGATGCTTCAAAAAAGCTCTCCTTTTGCCAGCCGTGATGATCGCCCAGGTGGTCCCCATGGTCAGCGAAGAAACAGATCACAGTATTTTCCGCATCTCCGCGCCGCTCGACCGCATCCAGAATGCGCCCTATGCAGGAATCGATGTAGGTGATCTCGCCGTAATAACGGGCCTTTAAAACGCGTGCATGGGACTTTCCGATATCGTCTGCCCAAACCTCATAGTTCATGAAAGGGATTTGTTCATCCATGAAGTCGTTTTCCAGGTCTCCTACAACTGGATTGGGCATGCGGTCTGGATCATACAAACGGTTGAATGGAATCGGCGGCGCAAATGGAGGATGTGGACCGATGAACGATACGAAGCCGAAGTATGGCCGATTATCCTGCTGACCGATCTGGTCGACAGCTTGAGTCGCGACCCATCCCTCGACTGTTACGGCTGCGGGCATCGGGCTCATCTGAGGCATGTAGTACATCTCTGTGCGCTCTCCCATCAAGCCCTCAATGAAGTTGAATTCGGGATGTTGGGTCGCAATCCAGGAAGCATAAGAGTCTCGCTTGCGCTGGTCGGGAGTGCTGTATAACTCTTCACTGTGCAGGTGCACATCGTAGCCCAGCTCCTCATCCCACGGGATCGTGTGGAATTTCCCGATCCCAAACGTACGGTAGCCCATATTCTTCATGGTTTGGGCCAAATATGGCCCACATCGACCTGTCATCGTCGGCGCCTGATTCGGGGTGGGGTGCGCTCGCTCGTTGCAGAAGATACTGGTTGTCGGCGGTTTACAACCGGTTCGGATGCAATACCGCGCGGGCACACACACCGGACAGGGGGAATACGTATTGGTGAATGCCAATCCGCGATCCACGAGACGATCCAGATGGGGCGTGTAGATGGTTCTGTTGCCGAGCGCGGCGATGGTGTCGAACCGCTGCTGATCGACCATCAAAAAAAGAACATTCGGCTTATCCGGTGATTTCTTGACCGACTGCGCCTGCACCCTAAACTTAGAAGGCGAGAACAAGCCGGAGGCTCCGGCCATCAATTTTAAGGCGGATCGTCTGTCAATGTCCTTCATTTTGTAAATCCAGTCTTTCCGACAATTGCTGAATTATCGCTTGCTGTTGAACTAACTTGGCTGGCGTCCCATTGCCAACGCACTGCTCTGAAACTCATTTCTCTGAAATCCTGAATAAAACTGTTGAATCATGGCATGCTCAATGCACGCTTCCGTCAATACTTATGCCGTTAGGTCTAATTGTTGAATATCTTTCTGGTCAATCGGTTCCATCCAGTGTCCGTTTGCTTTGTGCAAACTATCTCTCCATATCTTCCTGTAACTGGTCAACGCACTCTGTTGACGGGAGTATTGAGCCTGGCCGATGAGGTTCCGGGTCTCGAACGGATCATTCGTGAGATCGTAAAGCTCTTCGTAGGGGGCTGCATCGTCTGTGTAGACTATATATTTCCATCTTTTTGTTCGAATACCTTCACTCGATGGAATCCATCCTCTATATGGGAAATGATGTTCGATGAAAAATGCTGGTCTAAAATTGGGATGATCCTCTTGGAGAAGTTTAATCAGGCTTTGCCCCTGCGTTGACTCCGGTGGATTCAGGCCTGCCATTTCTAGAAGTGTCGGATGCAGGTCGATATTCAGTGTCATCGCTTGTCTACGCCGACCGCGAGCATTCTCCGGTAAGCGTGGATCGTATATGATAAGTGGCATTCGTATCGATTCTTCATGCGCGTACCATTTACCCGCCATGCCATGCTCGCCATTGAATATTCCGTGATCTGCTGAATATACGATGATCGTATTCTCAGCTAATCCTTGCTGGCCTAGAGTTTCACGTATGGACGCTACAGCAGCATCAATTCCGCTAATCAGGCGATAGTAACCCTTCATCGATGCTTGATATATATCTGGCGTTGCAAACCTAACGCCCCATCTGTGCCTATTTTCGGAGTGTTGAATGGCTAGTGGAAACCGATCGATATCGTTCGTTCCGGCACGTCCGTGAGGCGGAATACTTACATCTTTATACAGGGAAAGGGTATTCCTGGAAGGCAAGTATTGTCTTGGATCTTGATCTTGTACATGAGGTGCTTTGAAGCTGATCGATAAACAGAATGGTTTATCTCTTGGTGCGTTCTGGATGAATTCGTTTGCTTGATCGCGCATGATATTTGTCAAATGAGGCCCATTTGGACCCTCCGGGAAATAATTTCCTTGCCCAGGAAATCCTTTCCAATAATCGAATGCCTCGCTCGGCATCGTATTGCCAACACCGAACTTTCCGATGAAGCCAATCTGGTATCCGGCCTGCTTCAATTTCATCCAGTAGGTCTGCTGGATCTGATCTGGGTTCAGCGGTGTAGCGAAGTCGTAAATTCCAGTCGTGCCCGCGTACTGACTCAGCATGATACTTGCACGACTTGCACAACAGATAGGTGTTGTCGTGAAATGATTATCGAAAATAATTCCATTTCGCGCGAGATTATCAAGATGTGGGGTTTGGATAACTTTATTTCCCATGCATCCCAGCGCATCCCATCTATGATCATCGCCCAGCATGAACAGAATGTTAGGCTGCTTGCGCTCACTAGCCGATTTCGAGGCGGGCATCATCTTGGAAGCTGCGGCAATGGATGCTAGTTCTAAAAAGCTTCTTCTTGAGTAATCCATGTATTCACCACCTCATGCTGCTGATACTGAGACGAGTTCTGAGTTCGATATAGGGCATCTGCTCCGACTCGCACCCTTGCTTTCTGGATTATGACAGGCATCTATGTTTCCCTCTGATAATTGACGGATTATCGATAACACCTACCAGATTATCCTGCCTGCTACCTGGATCAAACGTGGATCTGCCGCGGAAGATACACGACCAAAAGTCACGTCGCCTGTATTACTGTCAGGAAGTCCAAAGTTCGCGTGGTTAAATGTGTTGAAAAACTCTCCCCGCAATTCAAAGTTAAATTTATTCGTAAGCGGTACTAGCTTGGCAATGCTCATGTCTGAGTTGTCCGTCCCCGGCCCGAAGAGAACACCCCGTGGAGAAGTTCCGAAATAACCAGGAGCCGGCGTGGCGAAGCAGGCGGTATTGAAATCGATGAATCCATTGGACCTGAGATTGCCGCTGAAGTGACTGTCTTTTCCATTGCACAAGCGATTCGCACGAACCTGTGTAAAGGGTGCTCCTGTATTATTTGGAGACGTCACCGTGAATGCCGATCCTGTGGAAAAAGTTGTGATATCGCCTATTCGCCAACCACCCAGAAACAAATCGGCGGCACGCGGCATATTGTTGCCGAGCATGCGCCCACGTCCGAATGGCAGTTCGTAGATCGCAGAGACTATAAACTGCTGTGGTATGTCGTATGAGACTGGCCCTTTATCGCAACGCCGGCAGGTAGCAATTTGGCTCACCGTGGCCGTTGCAGTTTCCCAGGAATCGCTGAGCGTTTTTGAGTATGTGTAGTTGGCGAGAATCGTCAACCCTTGTGAAAACTGGTGTTGATACTTCAGGCTGAGGGCTTCGTAGCTCATATTGCCATTCGTATTT
>JAJZIF010000192.1 GCA_021810735.1 Acidobacteriota bacterium | reverse complement strand
TCCTGAAACCGCAGCACGATCGCCTCGCGGTGCAGCGGCTCCAGCTCCAGCAACGCCTCAGCCACCAGCTGCCCGCTCTCAAGCCTCTGCAGCTGTTCAAACGGGGACTTCTCCGTGCTCACCGTATCCAGCGAGCGCTCCATTCCACCAGCCTCGGTCAGCTCTTCCAGGCTCGCCATCTGGCGCTTCCGCCGCAGATCAATCACCAGGTTGCGCGCAATCGTAAACAGCCAGGTATCGAATCGCGCCGCCCCGTTGTACTGCGCGCCCCGCAGCAGCACCCGCATCCAAACTTCCTGAAACAGGTCTTCCGCCTGCTCCCGGTTCCCCGTCAGATACAGCAGATACCGCAGCAGCCGGTGCTGGTAGCGCACAATCAGCTCGTCCAGCAGCTTCGGATCATGACGCCGCAAACCCTCTGCGACCGCAAGGTTCTCTTGCCGGGTTGCTTCCGCGAGTTGGACCGCCGCTGAACTCATCTCACCTTCAGAGACGTAGACCCCCTCGCCAAAGACGCTGTCCCGGCCAAGCTTTTTCAGCACACTCGAAAATTCCACGCCCAAACCCCTTTCTTTGGCGTCGCTTCTCCACGGTCTCCAATGGCAGCATCTATTATCGGCACCCGAACTACCACCCGCAACCAACAAATTCAATACCGGTCAGCCATTGTCATCCCCAGACATCTTTATCAATTTCTTCCCGCGAAAACACCCGGGGGAGCCACCCTCGAACTGCTGGGTTGGGTTAGGCGTGCGAAGCACGCGATCGCGAGTGCGGCCGGCACCCCCTGCGACCAGCACTGGTAGAATTTTCAAAGGGATACGCGACACATCGCCCCCAAACAGGCCTGCTGCCCGCATGATTCGACTCTTCAACACCCTCTCCGGCCAAATCGAACCTCTCACCCCCGCCGACGGCAGCACCTTCCGCATGTACGCCTGCGGCCCCACCGTCTACGACTACGGCCACATCGGCAACTTCCGCACTTTCTGCCACGTCGACGTCCTCCGCCGCGCCCTCCTGCTCGAAGGCCTTAACGTCCGCCACGTCATGAACATCACCGACGTCGACGACAAAATTATCCGCAACGCCGCCCAGGCTGGCCTGCCCATCTCCCAATACACCCAGAAATACGAGCGGGCATTCTTTGAAGACCTCGACGCCCTCACCGTCGCCCGGCCCGAGATCATTGCCCGCGCCACCGAGCACATCCCTTTCATGGTCTCGCTCATCCAGCGCCTGGCCGCGCAGGACATCGCCTACCAGACCGAAGACGGCTCCTGGTACTTCCGCATCTCCCGCTTCCCCGCTTACGGCAAGCTCTCCAAAAAGGACCTCACCGGCATCACCGACGGCGCACGCGTCGACGTCGACGAATACGAGAAAGACTCCGCACGCGACTTCGCCCTCTGGAAAGCCCCCAAGCCCGGCGAGCACTTCTGGCAAACCGAGCTCGGCCCCGGCCGCCCCGGCTGGCACATCGAGTGCTCCGCCATGGCCATGGAATACCTCGGCGAAACCCTCGACCTGCACGCCGGCGGCGAAGACCTCATGTTCCCGCATCATGAGAACGAAATCGCTCAGTCCGAGTGCGTCACACACAAGCCCTTCGCGCGCCACTGGTTCCACGTCCGCTTCCTGCTCGTCGAAGGCCGCAAGATGTCCAAGTCCGAAGGCAACTTCTTCACCCTCCGCGACCTGCTCCTCAAGGGCTACAAAGCCTCCGCCATCCGCATGCTGCTCATCTCCGTACCCTACCGCCAGCAGCTGAACTTCACCTTTGAAGGTCTCGCAGCCGAGACGGCTGCCGTCGAGCGCCTGCGCGCCTTCCACCAGCGCATCCTCGCCGCGCCGCGCGCCGCCGAAACCAACTTCGAGCTTCTCGCTGAAACCGAGGAATGCCGCAAGGCCTTCCGCACCGGCCTCGAGAATGACCTCAACACTGCCGAAGCCCGCGCCGCCATCTTCGAACTCGTCCGCGCCGGCAACGCCGCCACGGACTCCGGTACCCTCAGCCAGGAAAACGCCGCTGCCATCCTCGACGCCCTCCGCGAATTCGACTCCGTTTTTGCCGTCCTCGAAGACCGCGACGCCGCGATCACGAAATTCGCCCTCGACTGGGCCGAGCACGAAGGCCGCCTCGACCAGGCCGCGCCCGAAGTCCTCGCCCAGCGCGGACTCACCGATGACCAGATTCAATCCCTCGTCGACGAGCGCACCCAGGCCAAGCGCGCCCGCAACTTCGCCCGCGCCGACCAGATCCGCAACGACCTCGCCGCCAAAGGCATTCTCCTCGAAGACTCCAAAGACGGCGTCCGCTGGCGCCGCAAGTAAAGTCTCCAGTAATCAGTTGTCAGCAAAACCTGGGGACTGAGGACTGGGCACTGAGGACTGAAAACTGACAACTGGGCCGGCGTGGCCGGCCTTTACGCCTTGTCCTCAATCGGAGCCACTTCCAGCTCTGCCACCGTTTTGCCGCTCGTCATCTGGGACGACGTCACCAGCGCCACCGCGCACACCACCGCCACCATCCCCACGTATTCGCTTGGGTGCGGATGCTCATTCAGAAACCCCATACCCAGAATCACCGCCACCACCGGATTCACGTACGCATACGTCGCCACCTTGGCCACCGGAACGTGATGAATCAGCCAGATGTAGCAACTGAAGCCCAGAAGCGACCCAAAGAGGATCAGATAAGAAACTGCCGCAACACTGCGCTGATTCCAGATAGCGTGAGGCCATTGCCATGTGAGCGTGGCAACGAGCAGTTCGGATACACCAGCCGCCAGCATCTCCCATCCGGCCGCCACTAGCGGATGCACCGGCAGATGCATCCGCCGCGACAGCACCGAGCCGGAAGCGAAACTCAGCGCGCCCAGCAGCAGCACGACCGAAGCAATCATCTGCATCGTGGTTCCATGCGTTGGCGCCCGCATGCTGGCAAGGAAGTCCCGCCACATGAGGGCCATCAGAGCAAAAAAGCCCAGCAGCAGCCCGATCACGCCGCGCTGCCGCAAACGCTCGCCGCCCGGCAGCAGCGACTCAATCACGGCCACATAAAGCGGCGTCACGGCCACAATCAGCGCCGCCAGCCCACTGGCTACATACTTCTCGCTCCACACCAGTCCAATATGGCCCGCAAACAACAGAATCACACCCAATAACCACAACCGCAGCATCACTCCGCGAGAGAAAAAGACTTGCCTTCCCGTGAAAAAACAAAAAGCGAGCAAAATACTTCCGCTGATCGACAAACGGGTACCCGCCAGAACAGTCGCCGGCAAGAGGCTCACACCGATGCTGTTGGCCGTGTATGTCGCGCCCCAGCAGACGTAAAGGCAGACAAATGCAAGCGCCACAGTAATCCGGGCTGGCTTTGATTGGGGTAACGGAGAACCCATGGGCTATCAACATCCTACCGTCTTGCCGAACATCGCAAAGCTCGCTGACCCAAATTCTTGCTCACAGAAACAACTCTTCTTTTCCCGGGACGTCCCATCGAACTTTTCATCCGCATGCGCTGAAGTGAACGAAATGCCATGCATCGGCCCGGATTCCACTGAATCCTCGGCTCCTCTCTCTTCCAGCGGTCTCGTGACTTCCAGATGCTTGCATGGAACCGCAGCGCCATAGCTCACAACCGGCCAATGGCTCTCAAGCAGATCGGTGGCCCCGGTGTTCGGTCACGATCCTTTGTGCTAGCCTACCCTCTCAACTCGCGCATCGAGGTTGGTCATGTCCCTCATACAATCCCTTCTGCTCCTGTTACTCCTGTCCCGCGTCCTGGGTGAAATCGCTACGCGTTTCGGGCAGCCGGCCATGCTGGGGGAAATTGCGGCAGGCATCATCCTCGGCCCGTCGTGCCTCGGCTACATCCACTACACCCCTGAGATCAAAGCCATCGCCGACATCGGCGTCCTGCTGCTCGTCTTCCTCGCAGGCATGGAGATGGATATCGACACCCTCCTCGCCTCGTTTCGTGGCCGCGCCGCATGGGTAAGCGCCGCAGGATTTCTTGTGCCGCTCATCGGTGGAATTTTGCTCGGCGCCATGTTTGGCCTCGATAACATGCGTACTACCTTCCTGGGCCTTTGCATCGCCATCACCGCTCTGCCCGTCAGCGTCCGTATCCTCATGGACCTGGGAAAGCTGCAAAGCGACATCGGTCAGCGAATTATCTCCGCATCCGTCGCCAACGATTTCGTATCGTTGCTGGTGCTCGGTGTAATCCTCGATCTTAAAAACGCGCCGGCAACCCTCCAGCAATTCCTCATTTCTATTAGCCAATCCCTCGGCAAGGCGCTGATTTTCATGGCCGTTTTTGCCATCGCTGCCCGGCTCGTCCGGCGATATTCTCCCGCCAGGCTCCTCAAATCCACCGGGCCCATCGAGAGGATACTCAGCAGCTTCAAGGGAGATGAGGTACGCTTCGCCAGCATTCTGCTCTTCGTGATCGCCTTCGCCAGCTTTTCTGAGTTTCTCGGGCTTGATTTTGTTGTCGGCGCATTCTTCGGCTCCATGCTCCTCAGTCATGAGGCCCTCGGTAAAAGCAATTTCAAGAAAATTGAACAAACCGCCTCCAGCGTGACCATGGGATTCGTCGGACCCGTCTTTTTTGCCGCCATCGGTCTTGAATTCAACGCCTCCAGCCTCAAAGACTGGACCCTGGTCACAGCCGTCCTGCTTGTTTCATTTGCAGGAAAAATCCTCGGTGGCTACATCGGAGGAAGACTCGCGAAGCTCGGGCACGCTGCAAGCTGGACTCTCGGCATGGGGTTAAACGGTCGCGGCGTCATGGAACTGGTCATTGCCAACATCGCCCTGTCCAGTGGACTCATCGGACCACAGTTGTTCACAACTCTTGTGCTCATGGCCGTCGTAACGACTTTTGCCACTCCTGTCCTCCTCAGGACGGGTTTCCAGTATCTGGAAAAAACGCAGCCCAAGCCCCTGGCTCCATCATGATTCGTTCACTGTCGGCGACCAACTCGGAGCATACGTCAGTACGATCCTCTTCCAGATTTCGCGAAGTGCATGCTACCCTGCTCTCAAGCGACTCCGTCGAGCAACTTCGCCCTCGGTCTGATCCCATGCGCAGCAAGCACATCCCGTATCCGGTCGCGTTCAGCCGCAAGAGCTGGACTGGTGCGTTTGTGCGCTCCATTGCTCCCCGGCGCCATCTTCGCGTGCTCCCCACTCTCACGCGACCTAGCCTCTTCGGCAGCGACTAAAACTGGTCTCATACCTCTGTCGCCTTTGGCGGTACTCACGTAGGAGACCCGCCATCGAAGCGGGGCTCAAGTCCTTCATCCAGGAAAAGGAGCTTTCCATGAGACCAGTTTTCTAGTCCCACCGCTGCCCCGCCGCATCCGCCCGGGCCTCATCGGCCCAAAAACTGGATCGGCTGGTGTGAAGTGGGACCTCCCGCAATCACCTGCTTCGCTGCCCCGCTTTCACGGGCGGCCCAACGCTCTTTCGGGGATCCTGCCACTCGTGGCACCAACTAAATCCCCTGTCCGCAAGGAGAAACACACATGACGCCCATCGATACTCAGACCGAAGACCAGATCCGCCAGACCTACGGCCCCAAAATCAATACGCCACTCCCCGGCCCCAAGGCGCGCGCCGTCGTCGAAGCCGACGACCGCATCGTCTCGCCCAGCTACACCCGCTCCTATCCCATGGTCGCCAAACGTGGCCGCGGCCTGCGCATCGAAGACGTCGACGGCAACACATTCCTCGACTTCGCCGCCGGTATCGCCGTCTGCTCCACCGGCCATTGCCATCCTGAAGTCGTCGCCGCCATCCAGAAGCAGGCCGCCGAGCTCATCCACATGTCCGGCACCGACTTCTACTACGAGCACATGGTCACCCTCGCCGAGCGCCTCTCCAAAGTCGCGCCCATGAAGGGGCCCCATCGCTTCTACTACGGCAACTCTGGCGCGGAAGCCATCGAGTGCGCTCTCAAGATCGCCCGCTACCACACCGGACGCCAGCACATCATTGCCTTCCTCGGCGCATTCCATGGCCGCACCATGGGCGCTCTTTCGCTCACCGCTTCCAAGCCCCAGCAGCGGCGCCGGTTCTCGCCGCTCGTCCCCGGCGTCACCCACGTCCGCTACCCCTACGCCTATCGCGGCTGCGCCGGCGGCCCACAGGAAGTGGAAGCCTACGCGCTCGGCTGCGCCCGCTACATTGAGGACAAGCTCTTCAAGACCGTCCTCGCACCCGAAGAAGTCGCCGCCATCTTCGTCGAACCCATTCAGGGCGAAGGCGGCTACGTCCCCGCGCCCACCGTCTTCCTGCAGGAGCTCCGCCGCATCTGCGACAAGTACGGCATCCTTCTTGTCGCCGACGAAGTCCAGTCCGGCGCCGGCCGCACCGGTCAGTGGTGGGCCATTCAGGACTCCGGCGTCGAGCCCGACATCATCACCGTCGCCAAGGGCATCGCCTCCGGCATGCCCCTCAGCGTCTGCATGACCAGGGCCGAAATCATGGACTGGAAGCCCGGCTCCCATGCCTCCACCTTCGGCGGCAATCCTGTCTCCATCGCCGCCGCGCTTGCCACCATGGACATCCTCGAGCGCGAAGGCATCGCCAACGCCGCCAAAATCGGCGGCCAGATGCTCGACCGCCTCCGCACCTGGCTCAGCCGGCACCCCAATGTCGGCGATGTCCGCGGCCGCGGCCTCATGATCGGCGTCGAACTCGTCAAGGATCAGGACACCCGCGAGCCTGTTCCCGCATTGCGCGATCGCGTCGTCGATCTCTGCTTCGAGAAGGGCCTGCTCATCCTCGGCTGCGGTGAAACCTCCATCCGCCTCGCTCCGCCGCTCATCGTCAATGAGCACGAAGCCGCCATTGCTCTCGACATCCTCGAAGAAAGCCTCACCCAGGCCGCCAAAGAAATGTCGAACTAACCCTATCCACGCACCAGAGCAAAAAGGGGGGATCATCGATCCCCCCTTTTTCCGCCTCTCCCCCAGATTCCGCGTAGGACGCGCACCACGCACAGGAATTCACTCACAGATCCGAGCACCACAAAAGCTGGGAGCTGAAAGTTAGAGCATTTCCCCTGTTGGTATAGACCGAGGAGAGAATCTCAACGCAGCCTTTCTGTTAAGAAAAGCTGCGCTTGGTTGAATTCAGAAAGTTCACAGGAATAAGGGAAATGCTCTGATCCTGAATTCCGAAGTTCCATTTTCTGTTTCTGGCAAGAGCTGAGAAAACAAGGAGATGGAA
>JAJZIF010000191.1:3594-7263 GCA_021810735.1 Acidobacteriota bacterium | reverse complement strand
GTTTTCGCGCCATTTGCGCCGCGCTGCTCGGCTTCGCCTGCCTGCTGGCCGGCCAATCCGCTCAGGCCCAGAGCCTTGACAACACCGTCCGCTTCGACATCAAGCCGCAGACATTGGACAAGGCGCTGTTGGAGTTTGCGAGACAAGCGCACCTGCAGATCATGTTCGCGACCGGAGTTACGAGGGAGTTCCGAACGAAAGGACTGAGAGGAGAGTTCACCGAGCGCCAAGCCTTGGTCGACTTGCTCGCGCATTCCAAACTGCGCTTCCTGCAAAGCGGCAACACGATCAAGATCGTTCCCGCCGTCGATGGCGCCGGCAAAAGCGCGAAATACGATGGAGCTCCCAGCGTCGGGTTTGCCGCCGCCTGGACGGGCCGGCCGGGACATCGGGACTCGGCACGCCCGGCGCTCGCATCTTCGGCGGGCACGGATGTCGAGGCCCGACGCACACGGCACGCTGCGATTCTGGAGGAAGTGACGGTGACCGGCACGCACATCGTCGGTGGACCACCTCCGTCCTCGCCCATCATCAGCATCACACGTCGGCAGATCCAGGAGTCCGGATACCAGACCGTAGAGCAGCTGATGGATTCCCTCCCGGAAAACTTTGCGTCGGTGGGGTCCGAAGCCAGTGGTGTAGAGTTGGGCAGTGACGTGAATGCAGGAAACATCGCCAACGGTGCGTCGGTGAATTTACTGGGATTGGGTGTCGATTCCACGCTGGTATTGGTCAACGGGCATCGCCTGGCGCCGTCTGGAACTTCCGGTGCCTTCACGGACGTGTCTGTAATTCCCCTCAGTGTAATTAAGCGGGTGGACATCATGACCGACGGCGCGTCCGCGATTTACGGCGCTGACGCGATCGGTGGAGTGGTTAACTATGTCCTTCGATCACACGAGCAGGGTGCGGAGACTTCAGTCGACTACGGCTCAGTGACGCGTGGCGGATTTAAAAACTACAGGGCGTCACAGTCCGCCGGATTTAACTGGTCGACCGGCAATGCCTTTTTCGCATACGAGTTTCAAAAACAAACACCTCTGCGCGCCATTGACCGTTCGTTCAGTCAATCCATGGGTCCCTCCTGGGACCTTCTTCCGGGTTTGACACAGAACAGTCTATATGGGACTGAAACAAACGTCGTCGGAAACGCAAAGATGAACAGCGATCTCTTCTTTTCCACGCGACGTGGCACGTACTCGGCGGCTGTCGTCGGCGGCGAGCCCGTGCCATATGCGGTCCGGTCGCGGTCGACTCAATATTCCGTTGGCGTCGGATCCTCGATGCCAATATCTGCCAGCTGGAGGGACGCGGTTCGTGCGAGTTATGGCGGAAACGAGACTCATTTATCGGATCTATATGGCACTAACTTCGCGCGATCAACTCTTTTGACATTGAGCGGAGATGTCTCAGGAAACATGATAACGCTGCCATCCGGCGTCATAAGACTTGCCATGGGAGGACAGTTGCGGCGGGAAACGTTTTCGCGTCATTTCGGCGGGGCATTTGCATCTCTCGCAGCGATCAACAGGACTAGAACAGTTGGGGCGTTATTCCTAGAGGCCAGTATCCCATTGCTCCAATCCGAACCGCCAGATTCTGGACAGTCGGCCTTGGCGCTTGATCTGGCGGCGCGGTACGAGCATTACAGTGACTTTGGATCCTCGTTCAATCCGCGGGTCGGACTGGCCTGGAAACCGCTGCAAGCAGTGCGAATTCGCGCGACTGTGAGCACGTCGTTCAAACCACCGAACTTTTATGAGCTTTACGGCTCCCAGTACGCCGTTCTTGAGAATATACCGGACAGCAACAGCGCATTCGGCGTTGCGCCAATTCTTGAGCTAAGTGGATCAAATAGAGGCCTCAAAGCGGAGCAATCGACCGAATGGACCGCGGGATTTGACGTCAAACCGAAATCTCTCAGTGGACTGATCCTTCACGTAACGTATTTTGACATACGGTTTAAGAACAGGATTGCCTCTCCAAATATTCCCTATTTCAACGTCTTTTCACCTTCTAGCGCGTATGCGCCATTCATTCAACAGAGTCCGTCGCTCGCCTATCTCGGCGCACTGACGCAGGCGCCCACTCAGTATTTCAACGACACGACGTACGCGGGGTTCGGGCCATCGGCTACGTTGTCGGGCGCAAGGGCGATTCTAAACAATCTTCTGCAAAACATCGGTTTGACACGAGTGAAGGGTGTAAATGACACGGCCAGCTATGCGACGGACGTAAGTGGAGTTGGCTACCACATCGCCTTGAATACCGTTTATCTGTTTCAATATCAAAATGTCCCGATTTCCGGCGCGGCGCCTATCGATGTCCTGAGCACCTTGGAGAATCCCGTGAATTTTAGGGGCCGGGTGACGGCAGGGGTCGATAGAGGCGGGTGGTCGCTGAATGGTGCGGTGAATTATGTCAATCATTATGTGGATCCGACTGGCGCCGTTCCGGTGAGCATCGCGTCGTGGACGACGGTGGATCTGCAAATGGCTTATCGGGTTACGAGCGGCCTTGCGCCATTGAATGGACTGCAGGTTGCGCTGAGCTGCACAAACTGCCTGAACAGAGCCCCGCCAGCAGTCCTGACAACAAGTTATCTTTTCGGGTACGACCCCACTAATGCAAGTCCGACGGGTCGCTTCCTGAGCTTGACGGTGCGGAAGCGATGGTGACGATCGTCTGGATTTGAGCAGCTGGTGGTGAATTGTGGTTGGAGTGAAGTGATCGGAAGATGCCTATGAAAAAACGTAATAGGGCGGTCTCCGCTGTGGAATCCAGGTTGAGTTTGGCGTGCAGGGCAGTGTTTATCTGTCTGGTATTAAGCGTAGTTCCCATTTTGTCGCGTGCTGAAATGCCTTTCGGTCTAAAGAACGGAAGCTTGCGAATCGTTGATTACGCCCTGTCACCGAATGGAAATCAGCTGGCCGAGGTGGCTCATGTTCGGTGGAACAAAAAGTCTTCGATGGAGATCATTATTCGGGACTTGAATATGCCGAAAATGCCGGCCCATACGATGTTTTCTGGAAAACAACTGTCATCGGTTGAATGGTTGAATGATCGTAGGGTCGCATTCATTGCATCTGGAAACGTAACAGAAATCTTCATGGAAGAGGTAAAAAACAATCGCGTGACGCAATTGTTGGAAACACGAAAGAGGGTTTCTAGACTTTTGCCGGAGCCTAACGGGCACCTGTTGGCATACTCGTACGTATCAAGTAACTCTTCGGTAGACTATAAGAATGCCGCGTCGGTAAAAGTTACGGATAGCTTGATGATTTTGAATTTGGTCTTACCAAAAAGACATCCTGCTCCGTATCGAATGACGTTTCATGCCGGTATTTTACATTGGGACTCAAAAGGGGCAAGTGCTTTGGCGCGGCGGCAGTGGCGGTGGACTTGGTGGCCGCCAAAAATGGCGTGGGTTAACGGTCGGCTGTTGGTTCTATTGCACGGCGTGTCAGGATATCAATCAGCTGTTGTCGACCTACAAACTGGCAAAGCAGTCAATCTTGGAATACCGGGAAATTGGACTTACCTGCTGGCGTCCAATCGGCATGGAGTCGCTGCCGCAGTCACCATGAGTCACAACATTGAGGTTGGCAGCAGAAGATTGAAGGTATTCGTTCGGAACAGGACTGGTCGGGTTCATGTTGTGTCGGCTGG
>JAJZIF010000191.1:0-3584 GCA_021810735.1 Acidobacteriota bacterium | reverse complement strand
CAAGGCGGCCCTGACCTTTGGGCTGTGGCTTAGAGGCGCTCACAGGTTGATTGAGCAGGTCGTCAGGTGGCGTTCTGCCTCTGTGGACTGTCAGGGAAAGGCGTCGTTTACTGGGTTGGTAGAGATCAACTGGAGAAATGGCAAACTTCTGAAGAAGTATACCTGGCCACACGGAACACTGGGGGCGTGGCCACGTGTGTGTAGCGTAGATCGCGTTGGAGATCGTGCGGTCTGCATTAGCCAGACTTTGCGGGATCCGATGATGCTGGTATCGATCAATTTGAAGTCAGGGAAGATGCGTAAGCTGTGGTATCTTCAGTCTGGAGCGCGACGCCTGAGCTTCAAGTTTCGAAAGTTGATCGTTAGAAACAGATTTGGAGAAAAGAGCAGCGGGTTTCTTGCGCTTCCAAAGGGATGGAGTCAACATGAAGTTCCGCTGGCGGTAATGACCTATGGCTTTGAGCGTCAGTATTCACGGTACGGGCAGTGGATTACATCTTATCCCGTGGCAAGACTCGTGCATGCGGGTATTGCGGTGCTGCTCCTCAATTTCCCGAAGGAGCGGCCTTATCCAAAGGGGGATTTCGCAGCAGCTCTCAGGGAGAACGTGCAAGAGCCTCTGTCGACTGTTGCGAGTGCAGTACCGGCCGTTCGGCGGGCGGGTGTCAGGGTGAAGCGCGCGATGATCATGGGCTGGAGTCAGGGCGGATTGATAGCGGCGTTCGCAATCCAGGATCTGCATCAGTTCGTGGCTGCGCAAGTGGGCGACCCCCAGGAGTGGACCATTACAAGCTTTTCCTTGGGTAGCGCCGCGTGGCGAAGAGTCATTGAGCGGCAGTTTGGCGGACCTCCTGATCGACGGTATATCAAGAGATACCTGGATTTTGATCCGGTTTCCGATGGACGGCCCGCGCATGGACCGATTTTGTTCGAGTTCGTCAGTAGAAATGTGCCGGAAGGGCAATTCCTTCAAGAATGGCGTGCGGCGGGAACTTATGTCGAGGCGTTTGCGTATCGCGATAGCGACCACACCCTGAATGTTCCCGCGGAGGCGAAGATTTCTCGTGAGCGCAACTTGGACTGGGCGAAGCTCAACTTGCTGGGTCCGCAGTCTGTTTCGTCAGCGGAACTGCATCGTGTGGGACTGACTATTCCAGTCAATGGATGGTGGTCTCGAGGCGAGACGCGGCGCGCTGATCGGCGGTAGCGCAGCGCATCCAGCCTTGTAGCCAGACTTCAGTGGCGATGCAGGCGGCCAATGGGAAAAGGACGGTCCAGTCGTTGAGGGTGCCGGCATTAAGGACAGGCACCAGGGAGTTTCGGTTCACGAGTCCGTGTCGGACGAGCTCGCCATCGAGGAGGAGTGGTGTTATGAAAGGCAGACTGCGGCGGAGCATGCCCAAGGTGAAATAGGTGGTCTGACCCTTACCCTGCCGATTGAGGATTTTTGCGGGAAGGCAGTCTTCGAAGGCCAGGCGTGCCAAGCCGCGGGTCTTGCCGCCGGTGAGCAGCAGATACACTGGAATGCGCAAACAGGTTTCGATGAGAGGTTGGGAGAGCAGGGGGTGGAATTCCTGCGCCGCCTGCAGTCCGTAGAGCGGCCGATGACGGTTCAGGACTTCCGCCAGCAGCAGGAGCTGATACCGCTTTCCGGGAGGAAGAATGACCGACGGTGCGGTCCAGGGATGGCGGATATATTCTGACAAATCCTGGGTCAGGACATGCTTGCTTAGGAACCGGGTCTGCGGTAGAAGTGCGGTCCACGTGAAGAAGGCGGCCTGCGAGGAAAGATCGCCAGTAGAAATCATGCGTCTGATAGTGTGTCCAATCAGATGTGGCACGGACTTCCGGGTTAGCGTGGCGGTGTCTCTTAGCGTGGTGAGCATCTGGGAAGACAGAAAGCCATGGTGGTGCACGCAGTCGATAAGTCCCAGGTCGGTATTCACGGCCATGAACAGGTGATCGCCACCTTGGCCGGTCCAAATGGTGTTGCATCCGTGGGTGGCGCCTAGCTTGTTATAGATCGGAGCGTCCAATCCGTTGAATAGGTGGGGCAGCGTGGGTTTTGCCGTCCTGGGGAACCTCAAGCAGTTGTCATCGAGGACCATGGCTTCGCTGTCCCAGGAAAGGTCCACAAGATCGGCCTGCGTCCACATGGCTGCACTGCGCGCATAGCCCCGCTCGTCTTCTCCGGGTCCGGAAGCGAAGCGGTTCACGCACAATGCTTTGGGCTGTCGAGGGGCCACCTTGAGCAGGGTCAGCACCAGCGAAGAATCGAATCCCCCGGAAAGACTGAGCAGGATCCGATCTGCGGTGCCAGCCCAGGCCACGATGCAGGACTGAGCGGTTTCCCGAAGAGCGCGGCAAGTATCTCCGATATCAATCTTGGTCGACGGATCGTAGTCCGCGATCGGCATAGGGTCCCACAGGGTGCGGACGGTCTGGCGACCGGCCACGGATTCGAGGGCCTCTCCGGCGAGCAGTTCGTAGAAATTCTTCAGGCCAGTCTCCCGGATTTGCATTTGGCTAGAAGCGAGAAAGCCGGCGATATAACGCCAGTTTACTTCAAAGCGCAGGAGTGGCGCGTCCTGATCTCGAGTATCGGACAAAATGTCCAGGTCGCGGATGTTTGAGAACGCGATGGTGATGTCTCGGACAGTTGTGTAGTAGCACGGAATCATGCCAGAGCAGTCGCGAGCGATCGACCAAGTTCCTGTGTTTGGATGAGATAGCAGCGCCACGTAGGCGCCCCAGCAGGTCTTCGTTAAGTGCGTACCTCGGCTGCGAAGGCAGAAATCGGCGAACTCGTCATCTTCAGAGACGTCGCCCGGGGACAACCGACAGGTGCCGCCCTGCCGGAACAGGGTTCCCAGAATGATGCCGGCCTTGTCAGCCAACAGATAGGCATCCAGGAATGTTGCAGGAGGTTTTTGGGTGAATAAGGCGACACCGTGGCGTAACAGGGTAGGATGCCACCGCGCGTCGCGCTGGATTCTCGTGATCAGTGGCGCAACGTGATGCGTTTGGGACGCATTATCGGGTGTCCAGAGTATGGCAATGTAGGGATACTCCATAGGCAATTTTCTACACCGTCATGATTGGAGTGTAGAGGTCAACGTTTTCCAGGTGATCGTTGAGGACGACCGCGCCATCCTGCACCCAACAGTGAGCTGTGAATGGAGCTTCCCGTACGCCGAACACCCAGTCAGGGTACAGGTCAAATCGCGAGAGAAAGCGGATGAGCGCAAGGGAATCAAACAGGCAAAGGTAGTTGCGGGGAAAGAGTGGCCGGTAATGAAGGAAATCCATCGTCAGATGCGCGGTTCTATTGAAGTCGACTGGACCGGCGACTGAGCGGGACCGTTTGCGTTTGCAAACGGCGGTGACGATTTGGGCTATCGGCAGCATTCGGAGTGCTAAATCCGCGTACAGCAGCGCCGAGGCGGCACTCCAAATGGGGCTCTGTTGAAAAACGAGTGGGCTATGCGGTGACGTAGGGGTTGATGCGGGAGAAGTCGAGTTTGCCGGCGATCATGAAGATGACCGTGCGGATAGTGCGGAAGCGGCCGTACCCGCGGGCCTTG
>JAJZIF010000190.1 GCA_021810735.1 Acidobacteriota bacterium | reverse complement strand
TTCGCCCACGGCCGGCGTGATCACCGGCACCTCGACGACCGCGCGTCAGATCCAGTTTGGATTGAAGCTTCTCTGGTAAGGCTCGCAGAGCGATGCGCGGAACCTCCCACCTCAGGATCGAAGAGAGCCCTCGCACGCTGCATTTGTTTCCCCGTTGGTTCAGCGGCCCGGAGTATCTGTGCATATAATGATCCATGATTCGTTGCGCCGCGGTCGGTCGCATTCCGTGGCCGGAGAGTTCAAGCAAGCCTCGACCCTTCTCCAGTAACACCAAATTTTGGCAAAGGATAGAAACAGGTCCAACATGGCAAAAAGCGTCAACAAAGTGATTCTTCTCGGCAACGTCGGCAAAGATCCAGAGATCAAAGCCACGGCCAGCGGTGTAACCGTCGCTACGTTTTCCATTGCCACCAGCGAGCGGTTCAAGGACAAGACCGGCAACTGGCAGGACCGCACGGAATGGCATAACCTCGTCGCCTACCAGCGCACCGCGGAGATCGTCCGCGACTACGTGAAGAAAGGCAACAAGCTCTACGTCGAAGGCCGCCTGCAGACCTCATCGTGGGACGACAAGACCACCGGCCAAAAGAAATATAAGACAGAGATCATCGTCAACGATCTGTCGCTACTCTCCGGACGCGGCGAAGGCGGCGAGAGCGGAGGCGGCTACAGCAAGTCGAACACGGCATCGTTCGATCAGCGCGGCCCCGCCGAAGACTTCTCCCAATCCACCGAAATCACCGACGACGACATCCCGTTCTAACGCGAATTTCCGCGTGTTGCTACATTCACACGTCTCAAACATGAGACGCGGGTCTGGAACGGAGATGGGTCAACCCTATCGATTCCGGTCATGGAGGCGTCTTCAGGTCGGGTTTGGCTACAAACCTACGCGTTGCGCCCAGCATATCCGTAAGGACGCCACGGGGGATACTTCGCAGTAGCGGATTTACCAGCAAAGCGAAAACTGCCGGGACGCTGCGGCTCAGCCCGATCGATTCAAGCTGGACATACACGCCCCCATCCTTTTCTTCCAGCCGCCAGTAGCTGTCGAGGCGCCAAAGATAGCCGTGCCCACCATCGACCGGCAATTCCCGCTCGTCCGCCTGTCCGGCGGCATCTACCTCGGCGATCCGCGTGGAATAGGAATCGCTCACCACGCGATCCGGTCCGAGGCGTTCGTAATGGATATCGAAGTTCGCGTTGAGGACGACCGTGACCAGCGATTTCTTGTAGAACTGGAGAAACACTGTGAAATTGTCGCCACTACGCTGCAAGAGCTTGGAACGGCGCACCTCGGGCCGGTAGATGTCCTGGTAATGGTCATAGTCCTGGGCGACTGCGAGCGTTTCTGCCAAGGACACGTTTGGGATGAAGGCCACGCCAATCCAGTCGTGAATCAGGCCGCCCGGTACTCTCATGGGAGAACCCGCCGCCTTTGCGTGAACCGGGTTTACCAGAATTTGCCCTGCACGAAGCTGGGCATAAGCTTCCTCGCGGCGCTCCTCTGGCAGGGTGTCGACAAAGAGGAAGGGGCCATTCGGGAGTTCCGCCTGCATGCGCGCTCCGGACGCGGCGATATAGCGGTCAAAGGCCGCCGCGGTTTGCTTTTTCAACTCGGACGCATCGACCGTTTGCGCAACAAGCCAAACCAGCATCCCGCAGAGCAAAACAGATCGCGCTGTCTTGGAGAGCGACTTGTAGGAGACCTTTTCGATGTTCACCTGCACCCATCGTAAACAGGCTGCAGCTTGTTTCATAAACATTTCCGGCGGGTCGTCCTCGATAATGACGAAGGCATTGTCAAGGGGCGCCCGCAGGAATGCAAAGGTGGGCTGGCGCCCTACCACGTTCTCTCCAGAGTTGGCTTCGCATGCGCTGGCAGCACATTCTGAAACGCTCGCAGCATCACTTATACCGGCGTGACCTGCTCGCCAGAATGCAGCATGGACACCACGCTTACCTCTCGGCAAGCGAAGAACCCCTGCGGCGCGTCTTCCATAGGCAACCGGAATGCTCTAGCTGCGGCCCCAGAATCTCATATCCAGGCTGAAGCGGCCGCCACCGGTACAGACCAGCGCCAGAAAACCGCCGATGTAGAGCAGCAGAAGCTCCCCATGTCCACCGGAGAACGGATGATGATGGACAAAATAAAAAGCGACGCTGATGTCGACGAAGACGATGAACGCAGCGAGGCGTGTCCCAAGTCCCAGCGCCA
Organism: Acidobacteriota bacterium; assembly: GCA_021810735.1. Next base: position 5,051 of record JAJZIF010000190.1, on the reverse strand, counting down.
CTAAAATCGAGCAAATCCCATCCGAAATCAGCGCGTAGATCAGGCTGGCGTGCGATCCAATGTGAAGTGGATTGGGGAAGTGGGAGGACATTTGGGAGAAGTGCGTGATTTTTTCCCGGCCGTGCCACCAGAAGAGGTTGATTCCGAAAAAGAGACGCAATACCAGCAGCCCGAAATCGCTGGCGCTGGAACCTGAACCTGCGGATTTTGCCATGCGGCTATTGTGGGTCATCGCCTACGGCGTCGTCAATCGAAGTGGACCTTGCAAGTGTTCGTTGCGGCAACCTGGCCGTTCGTCATTCCGATCGGGCGAACCTATGTTAGGGATGCAGTATGGCAACGCTCTTGTCTCCCACAGTTTGCATTCCACGCAATTTCGTCAGACCTGTTTGCACACGGTTCCATGCGTCGGGATTCTTCTTCGTGGTGATGGGCGCATCGGGGTCCGCGTAGTAGCTCAGAATATTCTGCTGCAGGCCGGCCGGAATGGCGTGGTTCGGCTGCGCCGTCAATTTGGTCAATAACTCGGCATAGGTCTTGTCCGTCAACGGATAGGAACCGGGCTGCACCAGCTTGCCCGTATCCAGGTCGCGATCGGGCAGATCCAGCCGATGCCTTGGATCTCTTGCCAATTCGCGCAGCATCTGCTCGTAATCGTCCGTGGTGCGATTCACGCTTTCGATGTACCAGCGGTTCGTCTCCGCGCTGGGCCCGCGAATGGCCAGATCGGAAATTGTTCCGACCTTCGGCACAATGCGCAGCAAAAAAACGATGAAATAGACTTCAAATCCATCTTTACGGCTGTAGTTGGCCCATCCATTATCGATCCTCGCCTGGGCCTGGCGCACTTCGAATTGATGAAAGGCGGGAGTATCTTCGGCAGGAGGAAAATTCTTGCGATGAATCAAGACCTCCGCGCGCGCGGCTTTGGGCAGCAGATTTTGCATGGATGAGCGATAGCTTGCGATCGCGGGCCGGGGCCGGCCCAATACTGACCGGAGGCGCATACCATACGTGTCGAAAAACGCTTGTTCCAGCAGCCTCCGCGCAACGATAAAGCGAACGGAATGCCGATACGAGATCGGCGCAAACTCGTCGTTGCTCAATTGCTCGACATCATAGGCGAACTCGGTTCGAATATGCGCATGCGGGGCCTGATCGTAGGTAACAATCGGTCCGAACTTCTTGCCCAGCGGCGGAAATTCCAGTGGCGTGGCAGGATTGGTAGCGTAGCGATGCCCGTCGTTGTCGCCCACATAATGGGCCAGGGCTCCAATCGCAAACGAATATTCATCCACCGTCTGCGCATCCTGGAACAGGTTGTTCACAAATTCTCCAGACCGCACGTAGTGGGTCAGACCGCTGAAGAATTCATCGCCAAACGGATAATAGCCCATGTCCTGGATAGTCGCGCCCGCGTACGCATAGGCCCGCGCCTCCTGTAACTGAGAGGGCGTGATTGTGGGAAATCGCGCCAGCAGTGCTGGACGAATCGATCCCTTCCACGCTACATCGATGATGTCCTGATGGGTGAGAAAAGAGTAGGCTTCGACGTGCTGCGGAATGCTAAAAATGAGCAGCAGCGCGATGAGAAGGTGAACTGCGGAAACCTGTGCTCGCGTGCAGCATTTTCCTTCCCTGTTCACGGCTTGCCGGCTTCCCGGACGGAATGCTTTCATATTCATCTTCATCGCCTAGATGCATTCTACAGACGGCAGGCATCGGCTGAATGTTGGTACACTGGCTCCATGCTGGATGAAATTACCTTTCGACGCCATGCGGACAGCGCCCTGGAATCGCTGAAAAAGGCATTAATCCTGGCGGAGAGCGATGCCGACTTCGAGGTGGAAGAACAAAACGGCGTGCTGAACATCAGCTTCGACGAGCCATCCTCCAAGTTTGTCCTCACTCCCAACGCTCCCGTCCGGCAAATATGGATTTCGGCGCTCTCCACCAGCTTTAAGCTGGACTGGGACGACGCTTCACAGACGTTCGTGCTGCCAAAAACCGGCGAATCCCTGAAGCCGCTGGTGGCTCGACTGATTCGCGAGCATCTTGGTGGCAACGAAGTAGTACTCAGCTAGAGCCTGCTCAAGCTACAGGGCGAACAGACCTGGAAAGCGCCCGAAGCATCCAATCGGGTAGCCCAAGGAGCGATCGTATGCCCACGAAGACACCGACTCGACTGTCCGTTCCGGACCGATCCATTCGACACGAATTATGGGAGTTTCTGCAAGGCGGCCAGGCCCATGCCAGCCTGAACGACGCGGTGAAGGACATGCCCGCTGCGTTGGTCGCGCGGAAGCCGGCAGACGCGCCGCACAATGCGTGGCAGTTGCTGGAACATATCCGCTTGACGCTCCATGATCTTCTGGATTTCTGCACCAACCCGAAGTATCAAGCTCCCAAGTGGCCGGAGGGATATTGGCCCGCCGAGGACCGGCCAAAATCTCCCGCGGCATGGAAGCAGTCGGTGGCCGCGATTCACAAGGAACTGAAAGGCCTCGACAAGCTACTGCGGGACCCGAAGACCGATCTGACTGCCAAAATTCCCTGGGGAGACGGGCAAACCTACCTGCGGGAGATTCTACTGGCTGGCGACCACACCAGCTATCACCTCGGCCAGTTGGTAATGGTGCGCAGACAACTCGGCGCCTGGAACGGCTAGAGCAACTCCAGTCCGAGTCGCCTTCTCGACGGATGCGCAGCTTAATGCAGTCCGGCCATGGCCTGGTTCAAGCCTTGAAACACAGCATCGTAGTGTCCGCTCTCCGCGGCGAAGCGCAGGCGCTTCACATTCTCCACGCAAATTTCCGTCGCCTCGGGCTGCGTTTTGAGAATCGTCATTACCTCCGCGATGAACTGGTCGAGAGGCATCGCGCGTGGATCGGAAGTACCGCCATTCATCAGTTCGGTCGCAACATAGGGCGGAATCAGTTCGAGCACCTCGGTTGTCGTGGAGTGCAGTTGAAAGCGCAGCGACTGCGTGTAGGAATGGATCGCAGCTTTCGTCGCGCAATACGTCGGCGTGGGGTTTGCCGCTGTCGTCTCATTTAATACGTGCTGGCGCCGGCCAGCGATGACGACCTTGTTTCCAAGCGCGTGGAAAGCTTCCGCCAGCCCGCGGCCAATTCCTGAACCTCCGCCGGTAATCAGGATGGTGTTGCCTTGCATCTTCATCGTATCTTCACTCCTGTCCGATTGGATGACTCCATCGTGCACACGATGCACGACCGTGTGAACGCCAGTAGTCGACGCGAAGAGAGGAAGAAGTTTTCAGCGGGATTCTGATGCGCGGAAGCTACCCGGGATACGTTCCCGTAATGTAGCCTTCCAACTGCTGAATGGCATGTGCCTGGCCGGAGATCACCCACTTCACCAGGTCGCCGATGGAGATCACGCCCATGACAGTTTCACCCTGACATACCGGCAGATGGCGAAAATGATGCTGCGTCATGATGGCCATGCATTCATCCACCGTGTGCTGCGGACTTACGAATACGACCGGGCTGGTCATGATCTCGCGGACCTGGGTTTCTCTGGAAGAATGCCCCATCAGGGCCACTTTGCGCGCGTAATCGCGTTCAGAGAGCATTCCGATCAGTCGGTCGTCGGACATGACCAGCAACGCGCCGATATCTTCCTCGGCCATCTTCTCGACCGCTTCGTAGACCGACAGTTCGGGCGCAATCGACACAATCCTTCGTTCGCCTTTGCCCTTCAGCACCAATCCAACTGCGTCGGAAATTTTCATCGAACCCTCCTGGCCCCTGGCAATCGCTTACCGTGCATCCATCCTAACCCCGGACGACCTCGGTAGTATCGGCGTCCAAGTCAAAATAGTGTACTCGCTTCCCGGCATCGGCGAAACATGCCGAACGGCCCGTTCTCCATTCGGACATTGTGCCACTATAGTCCAAAGTCCAATCCGGACTGGGCTGTGGCGTTGCGGCGGCGCATCGGTTTTTTTGAGGAGATCGAAGCTGGATTCGCGGAAACCGGCCCTAATTCATCTTCATGCCGGCCATGGGGGAGTGGTCCATATTGTCATGGCCGTGCGCATCATCCTGTGTGGACCATATCTTTTTCGGGTCTGTCTCGTCCGGATAGACGTGGACCATCCATCCAAATATGTGAGGATAAAACTCGCCCCCCGCCGCATCGCACGCCGTTGCGGTAGTGATGGAACCCATCAGTCCGAATTTCGCGTCGGGACCGAAGTAGGCGGCTTTCTGGCCATGCGGAGCCTTGCAGAAATTGATGTGCTGATGCCAGCGTGCGATGCTCAGCGGAATGCGGTCATTTAATTCGCTCTCGCTGGCGTGTACCCGATCGGTGTACATCACGCCGACCAGCTTGTAGCCGCCGTCCGGCGTCTTCTTGTACAGCAGCGACGTGGGCTTCGATGGATCGAAGTGCCATCTTGCCTCAATTGCGTACGCGCGCTTCGTAAAGTGATATTGGGGTTGCGGGACGTTCGGGAGAAAAATCGTATATCCGTCGGCCAGGGCCTTGCGGTAATCCTGATAGGGCGCCATCGCCAATTTGGCGGCCGCGACAATGGCATCGGCCTTCTGCTGGTCGCCGGGCTGCGGCGGTCGAAGCGCCGTCAGATACATGTGACCCGCCATGTGCCCCATGCCGCCCTCTGCCATGCTGGCGGCAGGCGTGCTTGGGTGCGCCGGTGGCGCGGATTGCACTGTCCCCTGGGCCAATGCTGGCGCTGCCGCCGCGGTCACGCCAAAAGCGACGCAAAACAACGCAGCGGCCGGGCAGCGCGAGGAGAACCGTCGCAGCAGAGGCACCTGGAACATCGGCAAATCACCTGAGCCAAAATTTGCATCAAGGCGGGCGGGTTCGAACCATTGGCGCTTCGATTCAGGCTGAACTGCCGCGCTGCCTTGCTTCTACAAACACGTTGCTGGAGATTTAGTTGCGCGTGAGTCCGTCACTGGTATTGATTTAGTTTCCGGATTTACCGCGGATTTGGGTTATTTTGAACATCGGGTACCTTAGGTTCGGTCGTGCGGCTAAACTGTCGACGATTTCTT